>JAFAEU010000369.1 GCA_023423855.1 Pseudomonadota bacterium
CACGGTCGTGCTGGGGACCGCCGGGGGACTGCTGAACCTGCCCGGCCGCGTGGGCGCGGGCGGATTCCTCGATGTCGTGCTGCAGGCGGCCTCGTACCTGACGCTCAACGGCTTCGAGCCGCTGGCATCGGGCGCGGGCAACGGGCTGATCCGGACCGCCCGCGTGCTCGCGCTGCTGTTCGTGGGACTGGGCGTGGCGATCCTTGCCGATGCCGTCATCAAGGAACTGGCCAACCGGCATTTCTGGTGGCGTGCCCGGGGCTGGTTCGGGCCGGACGCGATGGACCTGATCTGCGGCCTGGACTGGCACGGGCGGGCCTTCGTCTGCAGCGCCTGCGGGGCGGATACGCAAAACGCCAAGACCCTGGCGATCGATGCCCATCCTTCCGACGGGATCGCAGCCGAGTGCCGGCGCAATGGCGTGCCGCTGCTGGTCGCCGATCCCTGCAGCAGCGACGTGCTGGACCGGCTGGACCTGCGGCGCATCGCGCGGGTGTTCGTGACCACCGGCTCGGACGACGCGAACATGCGGATCGTGTTCCGGCTCGCCGAGCAGTACCGCAAGGCGGGCGACGGACAGGACGG
Organism: Pseudomonadota bacterium; assembly: GCA_023423855.1. Classification (GTDB taxonomy): domain Bacteria; phylum Pseudomonadota; class Gammaproteobacteria; order Xanthomonadales; family Xanthomonadaceae; genus Luteimonas. The sequence continues at coordinate 586 of JAFAEU010000369.1, forward strand.
CGGGCGCAAGCTGCTGTGCATGGTGCACCTGTCCGCGGTCGCCGAGCATGGCCGCCTGCTCCGGGCGCTGCCGCCGCGGCACGGGCTGGACATCCGCGTCTTCAACGAGCACGCGGTCACGGTCCGCGAGTTGCATCGCCGATACCCGCTTGACCGTTTCCCGCCGCGGATGGACGCAGGCGCCGTCACGGAGGACGTGCTGGGCGCCCACCTGGTGCTGCTCGGCGGCGGCGCGATGGCGGAAGAACTGTTGCTGCAGGCGCTCCAGCTCAACCACTACGAGCCGTCGAAATCGCTGAAGGTCGACGTGCTGCACGGCCGCGGCAGCGACGCGGCGGCGCGATGGCGCAGCCGGCATCCCTGCCATGTCCACGGCAGCGACCTCGACACGGGCGGCGTCGAACTCGTGCCCGAGGCCGCGTGGACCGCGGCGAACGTGCTGCCCGCGATCCGCTTCCATGACGACCCCGGCTCGGGCCGCGGGCAGATCGAATGGTGCGAGACCCATTGCGATCCGCGACGATGGGCCACGACGGTCGTCGTCGCGCTCGACGACCCGGACGCGGCGGCCACCGTGGCGATCAATCTTGCCGAGACGCTGCGCTCGCTGCACCCGGGCGGCGACATCGAGCTGTGGGTGTACGTGAACGATCGCGGCAGCGACCGCGTCGGCGACATCGTCCGCCTGTTCGAGGTCGCCGGCCTGGACCGCCGGCGCGACGGCGCGGAATGGGTGCGGGTGTTCAACGACTACTTCGGCGAATGTCGGCGCGACTTGATCAATGCGCTGGAAATCGAGGGCGCCGCCAAGCGCGTGAACCAGGTGTACGGGCTGAAATGGCGGGGTGAGGGCGTGTCCGAAGCCGCATTCCTCGCCGACGACGCCGACATCGACCGGCGCTGGTTCGAGCTGTACGAGGACGATCGCGATTCGAACCGGTAGGCGGCCTCGCACGCCTGGGTCAAACGCCGGATCCTGGCGCGGATCCGGCTCGACCGCGAGGTTGCGCGCATGGAGGCGGGCCACGACCTGCGCCAGCGTGCGCTGGCCGATCCATCCTGGCTGCTCGCCACCATCGAACATCGGCGCTGGTGCGCGCAGCAACTGCTGCGCGGCATGCGCCCGCTGCTCGCGCTTCCCGTCGCGATGGATCCCCGGCAGTGGCACGAGGACGACAGGCGCAAGGCCGATGACTGGTTCGGCTCGCGCGAGGCGAAGCAGGCCTGGCGCCTTCGCGGATACCACATCGACCTGATGTCGTTCGAGTCACTGGCCTGCTTCGACGCGCTCGAGGGCCGGGCCGGGCAGGGCGGGATCGAACAGGAGAACGACCTGACGATCTCGCGGATGACCGACTACATCATCGACGGCCGCGTGCCGGCGGCCTAGGTGCGTGTTCACGACCCTTGCATCGCGGCGACATCATCCAGGACGTCATCCCGGCGAAAGCCTGGATCCGTCTTGATCTTGATTCCCTGTACGGGAAGAAAGGAAGACCCACTGCAAAATGGATCCCGGCTTTCGCCGGGATGACGTCGGGAATCGTGAACAGGCTCAAGCCGTAGCCGGGTGATTGATTCCCTCCGTCCCCTTTCGGGCGATTCAGATCCACAGATCCGAGGAATCGGCCTCGACAACGGCGCCGTCCGCCGTGTAGTGCAGGGTCTGCAGGACGTTGCCCGTCGCGTCGACGCTGCGGACGGCGCGATGGAAGCCGCGCGTTCCGTCGATCGGCTCGCCCTGCGTCCCGAACATGCGCAGTTCGGTGCCGACGTTGGCGTGGTTGTAGGCGGCGGTCATGCGCGCGCAGCCTTCCTTTTCCAGCACCGGTTCGCCGTGCACGCCGAAAGAGCGGCATTCGACGATGTTGCCGCGCGCGTCGCGCTCGATCGTGATCCGCGCGTAGCCGTCGGCGATGTTCACCGGCCGCCCGTCGACGCCGAAGAACGCCTGTTCGACCACGTTGCCCTGGACGTCGTGGACCTCCGCTGCGCGGGCGTAGCCGTTGTTCGTGCAAACCGGCTGCCCGTCGACGTCGAAGAAGGCGGTTTCTACCCGGTTGTCGCGTGCATCGTAGCGGTAAGCCACGCGCGCGAAGCCGTCCCTGCCGAGCACCGGACGGCCGTCCGCGTCGAGGCCGGACGCCTCGGTCTTGTTGCCGCGGACGTCGTAGCGGTTGACCAGCCGCGCGTACCCGTCCGCGTGCAGGACCGGATCGCCGGAGACGCCGAAGTAGGATTCTTCCAGGACGTTTCCCCGTTCGTCGTGCGTGGACAGCACGCGCGCAAAGCCCTTGCGGCCGGGGATCGGTGCGAAATCCGTGCCGAAGTAGGACTCCTCGACGATGTTGCCGCGGGCATCGTACCGGCACGCGATCCGGGCGAACCCGGCCGGGCCCGGGCTCGGCTCCCCGTCGACGCCGAAGGTCGTGAACTCGCACATGTTGCCGTTGGCGTCGTAGGCGATGGTGATCCGTGCGTGGCCGTCGCCGTTGAGCGCCGGCTCGCCGTCGACGCCGAGGAATCGCTGTTCCACGCAGTTGCCCTGGGCGTCGTGGTGGAACCGGGCGATGGCGTAGCCGTCCCTGGCCGGCACGAGCTGACCGTCGGTCCCGGTGTGGCGCTTCTCCACCAGCAGGCCGTGCGCGTCGTGGATGAACTCGATGCCCGCGCATCCGTGGGCGCAGGAGGCGGGTGCGCCGTCGACGCCGTAATACGAGATCGCGGTGACGTTGTCGCGGGCGTCGAACGTGGCGTCGACCCGCGCGAAACCGTCCTTGTGCAGGGCCGGCGCACCGTCGATGCCGTAGTACGCGCACGACACCATGTTGCCGCGTTCGTCGTACCGGCTCGCGACGCGCGCGTAGCCGTCCCTGCCCAGCGCCGGCGCGCGGTCGGCGCCGTGGAACGACGATTCGAGAACGTTTCCGCGTTCGTCATGGTGCGAGGACACGCCGGCGTAGCCGCGCTTGCACGGGGCGGGCGCGTCGTGGATGTCGAAGAATTCGGCCCGCGCCAGGTTGTCGCGGGCGTCGTACGCGTAGGTGCAGCGCGCATGGCCGTCCTTGCTGGTGGTCGGATGGCCCGATGCGTCGAAGTAGGCAATCCCGGTCAGGTTGCCGCGGTCGTCGTAGCTGCGGCGTTCGATGGCGCACAGCGATTCCGACCAGAGGGCCGGGCGCCCGTCGGGGCCGAGCGTGTGTTCTTCCAGGGCCTCGCCGTGCGCGCCGCGCACGGTCCGCGCGCCCGAGATCCATTCCAGGTTGGAACAGGGCGTGCCGGCCGCGTCGAACAGCTGCCATCCGGCCTGGTTGCCCGCGGCGTCGTAGCGGATCTCGCAGATGGCCTCGTGCTCCGGAGACAGGACCGGAGTGCCGTGCGCGTCGACGTACCGCCACTCGACCAGGCGCGCGTCCGCATCGTATTGCCGCAGCAGGGCGACGATGCCGCTGCGCTGGGGGATCGCGCGGCCGTCGGCATCGAGCGCCCAGGCCCGTACCGGGAGCCCGCGCGCGTCCAGTTCGCGGCCTTCGCCGTAGTGGCCGCCCGCGTCGCGGATGGGCTGGTTGCTGCCGTGCCGGGCGTAGCGCACCTCGACGACGTGGCCATGCTCGTCGTGGCGCAGCAGGTGGCGCGCGATGTCGGAGCGTCGTGACAGCGCGTCGGAGCGCTGCTTGCGGCTCTGCCCCAGCGCCGTGGTCGTGCTGCGGGACGCCGCGGAATCGTCGTCGTGGTGGAAATCGACCTTCGCCAGGTCGCGGCTGAAGACCTCGCGGGTCCTGACGTCGCCGTGCCGGTTGCGATGGTCGATGGCGTCGACGCGGCCATCGCCGCGGTAGCTCACGTCCCAGCGGCAGATGCCGTCGTCGTCCGGCTGCGGCAGGCCGAAGCCATTGATGCGGAGCACGCTCTGCACGCGGCCCTCGCGGGTGTCGACGCGGTAGCTGACCGCGCGCCGCGGCACCACGGACGGATCCAGCGGCCCCACGCCCTCGGGCACGCCCCAGCGCCGGACGATGGCGTGGAACCAGGCGCTGGTGGTGTCCCTGCGCCTGCGCGCGGCCTCCCGGTCGCGCAGTTCGGCCAGGTCGCAGCCGAGCAGCTGGCAGACGATCTTGTCGCGCGCCAGCTCCAGTGCCTCGGACTCGGTCTGGGTCTGGATCGGCAGCACGCTGGCGCCGGCGGGCTCCACCAGCTCGCGGCGCGTCTGCGGGCCCGTGCCGGTCAGGCGCCAGGCCTGCAGTTCGGGCGGATAGCAGGCCGAGGGCGGATCGTCCACCAGCAGCACCAGGATCCGGTCGGCGCGTCCCCAGTGCTGGAACAGGGCGATCTCGGCGCGGACCCACATCGATTGCGGCGTGTCGCGCGAGCACACCACGATCAGCCAGGCGGCGTTCCACAGCGCCTGCTGGATCGCGTCGCTCAGGCTGGCGCTCGCGGCCAGTTCGTCGTCGTCCCGGAACACGCTGCCCACGCGCGCGGGAACGCCGGCGCGGACCATGTCCTCGGGCGTGCGGAACGATTCGAGCGCATCCACCAGCCAGCACGCGTGGCGCTGGTCCCCGGGCAGGTGCCGGTAGCTGATGAACGCGGCGTATTGCGGGGTGGACATGCGGTCTGGTGCGGTGTTCCGAAAACAAGCTTCATGAAAGGCTGTCATCCCGGG
>JAFAEU010000374.1 GCA_023423855.1 Pseudomonadota bacterium
CCTCGGCGCGCAGGGCGACACGACCATCGCCTCCGACCTGCAGTACGGGCTGGTGGACCTGGGCTTCGCCGGCATCGGCTACATCCCGTCGTGGAACGTGCCCGAAGCCGTCGCCCGCTACATGACCTTCGAGCCGGTCGAGGACCTGGACTACCTGATCCCGAAGGCCTGGACGGTGGACGAGCAGCTGTCCACCGGCTACGTGCGCGCCAACATCAACACCGACTGGGGCAACGTCGGCGTGCGCGGCAATTTCGGCGTGCAGGTCCAGCACACCGACCAGTCGTCCAGCGCCAACTACTGGGACGGCTCGCAGCCGGTCGGCAGCCAGGTGATCCCGATCACCAAGGGCAAGACCTACACCGACATCCTGCCCAGCCTGAACCTCGCCTTCCTGTTCAACAACGACAGCACCCTGCGCGTGGCCCTGGCCCGCCAGGTCGCGCGCCCGCGCGTGGACCAGATGCGCGCCTCGATGGAGTTCGGCGTCGACACCGCCACCGGCATCCCCGGCGCCGGCGGCGGCAACCCGGAGCTGGATCCGTGGCGCGCCAACGCCTTCGACATCTCCTACGAGAAGTACTTCGGCACCCGCGCCTACGTGGCAGCCGCGTACTTCTACAAGGACCTGCGCAGCTACATCTACACCCAGACCCGCGACGGCTACGACTTCACCGACCAGGTCGCCTCCTGGCTGCAGGCCAACGGCGCGAACCATCCGGGCCTGGTCGTGCAGAACGAAGGCCGCTACAGCGCACCGTTCAACGGCTCGGGCGGCTCGCTGCAGGGCCTCGAGCTGTCCGCCTCGCTGCCGCTCGACCTCGTGTTCGGGGATGCACTGCGCGGCTTCGGCGTGGTCGCCAGCGCCAGCTTCAACGACAGCGACATCAGCATCCTCGCGCCCGAGAACTCGAGCAGCGTCGGCAACGACCCGATCACCCTGCCCGGCCTGTCCGACCGCGTCTACAACCTCACCGCCTACTTCGAGCGCAACGGCTTCGAAGCGCGCGTGAGCCAGCGCCGGCGCTCGGACTTCATCGGCGAGATCGGCAACTTCTCCGGCGAACGCACCCTGCGCTACGTGGTCGGCGAGAACATCACCGACGCACAGGTCAGCTACACCTTCGGCGGCGAAAGCGCGCTGGCCGGCATGACCCTGCTGCTGCAGGCCAGCAACCTGACCGACGAGTCCTACCGCACCTACTCGGGCAGCAAGGACCGCCCGCTCGAGCGCATCGAGTGGGGCCGCACCTACCTGGTGGGCCTCAACTACAAGTTCTGATCCGACGCGCATCGCGCGACTTTGCCCCTGCCGGACCCTCCTCCGGCAGGGGCTTTTTATGGTCCTTCGCCGGTTTGAATGGTGAACGTCCTGCCCATATCTCTGTCATTTCGACCGCAGGGAGAAATCTGCTTCCCGTGCGCCGGATGGGAGATTTCTCCATGCGGTCGAAATGACAGGCCTCTTTCGGGATTGATCACCAGATCGCTGGGATTCCCGCTTGCAGGGAAACGCGGAAATGCGGGTATGCGAAGGCACGCCCCGACATGAAACCTCACGCCAGATCGCACCAGAGTCGCCGACCACCATACGGAGGCCCGAAAACCGGCATATCAGTCTGGAGAATCCACGGAAGCCGCCGGACACAGGGGACTTCGCGTGGTGGGCGGTACAGGGTTCGAACCTGTGACCCCTACCATGTCAAGGTAGTGCTCTACCGCTGAGCTAACCGCCCAAAAGAAACCGCGATCGGGCGAAGCCCGTTGATCGCTTCCCTCCGTCGCCCGCGGAATGGACGAGGAGTGAGGGTCCGCCATCGCGGCGGGAGGCGAATTCTAGCCGAATCGACCGACGGTTGCCATCCAGTGGCGTGCTGGCCCCGACCCCAGCCCTCCCCCGCAGGCGGGGGAGGGAGCCAAAAGCGGGCGACTGCTCCTACCCCCTCCCCCGCCTGCGGGGGAGGGCTGGGGTGGGGGCCAAACAACCTCAACCAAGCGCCCCGAACACCGCCAAAAACCCCGGCTACCCGCCTCAGCCCGCCAGTGCGGCGTCCTTGATCCTGCGGATCTGGTCGCGCACCCGCGCCGCGTCCTCGAACTCCAGGTCGCGGGCGTGCTGGTACATCTGCTGCTCCAGCGCCTTGAGCTTCGCGGCCAGCCTGGCCGGGTCGAGGGCGGCATAGTCCTCCGCCTCGTCGGCCACGCGCTTCACCTTGCCGCCGCGCCCGACCTTGACCATCTCCGGCTCGTCGCGCGCACCCTCCATGATGTCCATCACCGCGCGCACCACCGACTGCGGCGTGATGCCGTGCTCGGCGTTGTACTCGACCTGCTTCTGGCGGCGGCGGTCGGTCTCGTCGATCGCGGCCTGCATCGATTTCGTCACCCGGTCGGCGTACAGGATCGCCTTGCCGCGCAGGTTGCGCGCGGCGCGGCCGATGGTCTGGATCAGCGAGCCGGTCGAGCGCAGGAAGCCTTCCTTGTCGGCGTCGAGGATCGCGACCAGTGACACCTCGGGCATGTCCAGGCCCTCGCGCAGCAGGTTGATGCCGACCAGCACGTCGAACTTGCCCAGCCGCAGGTCGCGGATGATCTCCACGCGCTCGACCGTATCCACGTCCGAATGCAGGTAGCGCACGCGCACGTCGTGCTCGCCGAGGTATTCGGTGAGGTTCTCGGCCATGCGCTTGGTCAGCGTGGTGATCAGCACGCGGTCGCCCATCGCCACGCGCGCGTGGATCTCGCCCAGCACGTCGTCCACCTGGGTCGCGACCGGGCGGATCTCCACCTGCGGGTCGACCAGCCCGGTCGGCCGCACCACCAGTTCCGTCACCTGCCCTTCCGATTTCTCCATCTCGTACTTGCCCGGCGTGGCCGAGACGAAGATCGTGCGCGGCGAGCGCAGCTCCCACTCCTCGAACTTCAACGGCCGGTTGTCCAGCGCCGACGGCAGGCGGAAGCCGAACTCCACCAGCGTCTCCTTGCGCGAACGGTCGCCCTTGTACATCGCGCCGATCTGCGGCACGGTCACGTGCGACTCGTCCACCACCAGCAGCGCGTCCGGCGGCAGGTAGTCGAACAGGCACGGCGGCGCCTCGCCCGGCATACGGCCGGTGAGGTGGCGGGAATAGTTCTCGACGCCGTTGCAGTAGCCGACCTCGGCCATCATCTCCAGGTCGAACTGGGTGCGCTGCTGCAGCCGCTGCGCCTCGACCAGCTTGTTCTGCGCGTAGAACTGCTCCAGCCGCTGCGGCAGCTCGGCCTTGATCGCCTCGATCGCGTCGAGCGTCGTGCGCCGCGTGGTGACGTAGTGCGACTTCGGATAGATCGTGTAGCGCGGCAGCGTGCGCCTGGTCTCGCCGGTCAGCGGGTCGAACTGGGTCAGCTTTTCGATCTCGCCGTCGAACAGCTCGATGCGCAGCGCCTCGTCGTCGGACTCGGCCGGGTGCACGTCGATCACCTCGCCGCGCACGCGATAGGTGCCGCGCCGCAGTTCGGTGTCGTTGCGCGTGTACTGCATCTCGGTCAGGCGGCGGATCAGCTCGCGCTGGTCGATGCGCTCGCCGCGCACCATGTGCAGCACCATCTTGAAGTATTCATTCGGATCGCCCAGGCCGTAGATCGCCGACACCGTGCACACGATGATCGCGTCGCGCCGCTCCAGCAGCGCCTTGGTCGCCGACAGCCGCATCTGCTCGATGTGCTCGTTCACCGAACTGTCCTTCTCGATGAAGGTGTCGGTGGACGGCACGTAGGCCTCGGGCTGGTAGTAGTCGTAGTAGCTGACGAAGTACTCCACCGCGTTGTGCGGGAAGAACTGCTTGAACTCGCCGTACAGCTGCGCCGCCAGCGTCTTGTTCGGCGCCATCACCAGGGTCGGCTTCTGCACCCGCTCGATCACGTTGGCGATCGTGTAGGTCTTGCCCGAGCCGGTCACGCCCAGCAGCGTCTGCCGCGCCAGGCCGCTCTCGAAGCCCTCGACCAGCTTCTCGATCGCCTGCGGCTGGTCGCCCGCCGGCCGGTAGGGGGCGACGAGCTGGAAGCCGGCGGGGTGGATGGCGTCGTTCATGGGAACCCGTAAGTGTAGGAGCGGCTTCGGCCGCGATCAAAGCCCGCCCCGCCCTGTACGCCCCCGTAGGAGCGGCTTCAGCCGCGACCCGTGATCGCGCGGATGGCGTGGGTCGCGGCTGAAGCCGCTCCTACGGGGGAATAGCGGGATGCGAGAGCCTGGGGTGAGGTGGCGGCTGAAGCCGCACCTGCTGGTAGATGGGGGTGCCACCGAACTTTTCCTACCCCCGGATCGGACCTGCACCGATGCCCGGCCCGGGCCGTCGGATCTAACCTGCCCCGCTCCACAAGGGCCAGGAGGGCCGCAGATGAACCGCAAGGATGCAGGATTCACCCTGATCGAGGCCGTGATCGTGCTGTCGATCGTCGCCATGACCGTCACCATAGGCCTGCCGTCGTTCGCATCGGCCCTGGAACGCAACCGCGTCACCCTGACCCTGCACCAGTTGGCCGCCGACATGGCCATGGCGCGCAGCAGCGCCGTGGTCAGGCGCCAGCAGATCGTGCTCTGCCCCCGGGCCGCGGACGGCCGCTGCAGCGCCGCCAGCGACTGGAGCCGCGGCTGGCTGGTCTTCGCCGACGCCGACGGCAACCGCCAGCCGGACACCCCGGCCGACATCCTTCGCGCGACAGATGCGCCGGGCCACGGCGGGAAGTACTCCGTGACCTCGTCGCGCCCGTTCTTGCGCTACCAGGGCGACGGCCGCAGCGCCCACAGCAATCTCACCGTTCATGTTTGCGCGGACGGTCGGCTGGCCGGACAGGTCGTGGTCAACAACCATGGCCGCGCACGGACCTCGCGCCCGAAGTCCGCCGCCGCGTGCCCCCGCGGCTGAAACCCGCCGCCCACGCCGCCCCGGCATCAACCTTGACCCCGGCCGAACAGGCACTAAAATGGCCGTCCCCCGCCCGAATAGCTCAGCCGGTTAGAGCACTTGACTGTTAATCAGGGGGTCGTTGGTTCGAGTCCAACTTCGGGCGCCATAAAATCAAGCACTTATGAAGATCGGGCCGCTGGCCCGTTTTTTATGTCCGCATGGTGTCCGCAACCGGAGTCGTGCATGGT
>JAFAEU010000464.1 GCA_023423855.1 Pseudomonadota bacterium
CAGTTTGGGATATCCGGCAAGGAGGCGGTTGTTATGGGATATGACCACATGCAGGCCGGCGTATCCGGCGTGCCGCCAGTGGATGCACGACCGAAGCTGTTGGATGAAGTTCGCGCACGGATGCGGCTCAAACACTACAGTTTGCGGACAGAGCAGGCCTACCTGTACTGGATTCGCCGGTATATCCACGCCAATGGCAAGCGCCATCCGCGCACGCTGGACGGCAAAGCAGTGGAAACCTTCCTGACGCGCCTGGCCACGGACGATCACGTTGCGCCAAGTACGCAGAACCAGGCGTTGTCGGCCATTCTTTTCCTGTATCGCGAGGTGTTGGCGCTCAAGCTGCCCTGGATGGAGGACGTGGTTCGCGCCAAGCGGGCGCCGAAGTTGCCGGTCGTGCTGTCCCGCGCGGAGGTCGAACGACTGCTCGAGCAGTTCTCCGGCCGCGACTGGTTGATGGCGGGCCTGCTCTACGGCAGCGGCCTGCGGCTGATGGAATGCCTGCGCCTGCGGATCAAGGACGTCGACTTCGCCCGCACCGAGATCACCATTCGGGACGGCAAGGGAGGCAAGGACCGACGAACGGTATTGCCGGCGCGCTTGTCGTCGGCGTTGCGCCTGCAGGTCGATGCGGTGCGCACGCTGCACGCGGAAGAACTGTCGCGCGGCTTCGGCGAGGTGGCGCTGCCGTACGCCCTGGCGCGCAAGTATCCGGGGGCAGCACGATCGCTCGACTGGCAGTACCTGTTTCCCGCGTCGCGTCGCGGCATTGATCCGCGTGACGGGCGAATCAAGCGCCATCACCTCGACGAGAACGTACTGCAGCGCGCGGTCCATCGCGCCGCCAAGCGCGCCGGCATCGATAAACCCGTCACGCCGCACACGCTGCGCCACAGTTTCGCCACGCACCTGCTCGAGGCCGGCGCCGACATCCGCACGATCCAGGAGCTGCTCGGCCACAAGGACGTCGCCACCACGCAGATCTACACGCACGTGCTCAATCGCGGCGCGGGCGGGGTGCTCAGTCCGCTCGATCGCTGACTATGCTTCGGGCAGCGGTAGTCCGCGGAAAGCCTTGACCGTGCGCAGCACGAAGCTGGAGTTGACGTCGGCCACGCGCGCGTCGGCGAGCAGCTTGTCGAGCAGGAAGCGCGAGAAGTGCTCGAGGTCGGAGACGGCGACGTGCAGCAGGTAGTCCATGTCGCCGGTGAGGGCGTGGCAGGCGATCACCTCGGGCCAGTCGTTGACGCGGGTGGCGAAGGCTGCCACCGATTCGGCGTCGTGCCGGGCCAGCTGGACGCGCACGAAGGCCTGCAGGCCGAGGCCGAGGCGGTCGCCGTCGAGTTCGGCGCGGTAGCCGGCGATGACGCCCTCGCGTTCGAGCCGCTGCACGCGACGCAGGCAGGCGGAGGCGGACAGGTGCACGCGTTCGGCCAGCTCGGCGTTGGTCTGGCGGCCGGTGCGCTGGAGTTCGGCCAGGAGCAGGAGGTCGGTGCGGTCGAGATCGGCTTCGGACATATGTTGCGCAAATTCGGAATAAGTCGAATGAATCTTGCGCTTTCAGGCCTGCCGCTTGCAACTTTGCAAGCTTGTTGCGCGAATTGGAGGATACTCTGCAGTTTCGCGCTCCCCCACGCCTCCTCCCGCGCACGGGGGGAGGAAGCGAAGGCGGGGCCCTTCCGGAGAACCGCCATGTCCGCCCAGCCGCAGCCGCGCCGCGTCGAGAACCTGCACACCGACAAGGGCAAGGTGCCTGTCTACGCCACCGGCATCGTCGAGCAGCCGTGGGACGGCTATACCGCCGAGGACCACGCCACCTGGGCGACGCTGTTCGCGCGCCAGCGCGAGCTGCTCGTCGGCCGCGCCAGCGAGGCCTTCCTGCAGGCGCAGGACGCGATGGGCATGACCCCGCACGCGATCCCGAAGTACGCCGAGCTCAACGCGGTGCTGGGCGCGGCCACCGGCTGGCAGCTGATCGGCGTCGAGGGCCTGCTGCCGGAACTCGATTTCTTCGACCACCTGGCCAACCGCCGCTTCCCGGTGACGTGGTGGATCCGCAAGCCGGAGCAGATCGACTACATCGAGGAGCCGGACCTGTTCCACGACCTGTTCGGCCACGTGCCGCTGCTGATGAACCCGGTGTTCGCCGACTACATGCAGGCCTACGGCCGCGGCGGGGTGAAGGCGCATGCGGTCGGCGCCGAGGCGCTGCAGAACCTCACCCGACTGTACTGGTACACGGTCGAGTTCGGCCTGATCCGCGAGCACGGGGCGCTGCGCATCTACGGCAGCGGCATCGTCTCGTCCAAGGGCGAGTCGATCCATGCGCTGGAGAGCGCCGCGCCCAACCGCATCGGCTTCGACCTGGAGCGGATCATGCGCACGCGCTACCGCATCGACACCTTCCAGAAGACCTACTTCGTGATCGACAGCTTCGAGCAGCTGATCGAGGCAACGCGGCCCGACTTCACCCCGATCTACGCGCGGTTGGCGGCGCAGGATTCGATTCCGGCCGGCGAGGTGCTCGATGGCGACCACGTCTTCCAGCGCGGCAGCGGCGAGGGCTGGGCGGGCGACGGCGACGTCTGAAGGCGCTCCTGCAGGTCGATACCGCGCGAATGTTCCGTCCGCAACGAACGCGGGCGGCAGCGGCGAAGATGCTAAAGTTGCGCGGTTTTCGCCGTGCTTTCCGGCAAATCCTTCCCCTCCCCTCCCTGCGACGACTGCTGCCGTGTCTTTTTTCGCGAACGTTGAACTGGTCCCCGGTGATCCCATCCTCGGCCTGACCGAGGCCTACAACGCCGATGCCCGCGCCACCAAGGTCAATCTCGGCGTCGGCATCTACTACGACGAGGACGGGCGCATCCCGGTGCTCAAGGCGGTGCAGCAGGTCGAGCGCCGGCTGGCCGAGGCCAGCAAGCCGCGCGGCTACCTGCCGATCGACGGCATGCCCGACTACACCCGCGCCACGCGCGAGCTGCTGTTCGGCCAGGATTCGCCGCTGATCGGCGAGGGCCGCGCCGCGACCACGCAGACCGTGGGCGGCAGCGGCGCGCTGCGCGTGGCCGCGGAGCTGCTGAAGAAGACGCTGCCGGCCGCGCGCATCGCGATCAGCAACCCGAGCTGGGAGAACCACCGTGCGGTGTTCGGCGCGGTCGGCTTCGAGGTGGTCGACTACACCTATTTCGACGCCGCGGCGCACGGGCTCGACTTCGACGGCATGCTCGCCGACCTGCGCAAGCTCGAAGCCGGCACCGTGGTGCTGCTGCACGCCTGCTGCCACAACCCGACCGGCGCCGACCTGTCGCCGGCGCAGTGGGAGCAGGTGATCGCGCTGCTGCACGAGCGCGGGCTGTTCCCCTTCGTCGACATGGCCTACCAGGGCTTCGACCGGGGCATCGCCGAGGATGCGCTGGCGGTCCGGCTGCTGGCCGCCTCGCCGATCCGCAACTTCGTGGTCGCCAGTTCGTATTCGAAGTCGTTCTCGCTCTATGGCGAGCGCGTCGGCGCGCTGACCGTGGTCAGCGACAATGCCGACGAGAGCAAGCGCGTGCAGTCGCAGGTCAAGCGCCTGATCCGCGCCAACTACTCCAGCCCGTCCACGCATGGCGCGGCGCTGGTCGCCGGTGTGCTGGGCGACGCCACGCTGCGTGCGCAGTGGGAAGCCGAACTGGGCGAGATGCGCACGCGCATCCACGCATTGCGCGCGGGCCTGGTGGAACGTCTGGCCGCCAACGGCGCGCCGCAGTACGACTTCATCCAGCGCCAGGCCGGCATGTTCTCGTACTCGGGC
>JAFAEU010000168.1 GCA_023423855.1 Pseudomonadota bacterium
GGGGAGGGTTGGGGTGGGGGCCACCCGACCGCGCAGCTACCATGCCCGCCTCGCCGCCCGGAAAGCCCGCCCCATGCGCCAGACTCTCACCCTGCTGCTCGCCTGCACCGCCCTGCCCGCCTTCGCCGCCGACCCCGTCGCGCTGCACTGCGAACGCCTGTTCGACGCGCGCAGCGGCAAGGTGCTGGGCGAGCACACCATCGTGGTCGAGGACGGCCGCATCCGTTCGCTGCTGCCGGGCCGCGCCAAACTGCCCGACGGCACCGCCTCGATCGTGCTCGCCGGACGCACCTGCCTGCCCGGCTGGACCGACCTGCACGTGCACTTGGGCAGCCAGTCCAGCCCGCAGAGCTATTCCGAGGGCTTCCGCCTCGACCCGGTCGACTACGCCTTCCGCGCGGTCGGCTACGCGGAGAAGACGCTGCAGGCCGGCTTCACCAGCGTGCGCGACCTCGGCGGCGACGTCAGCCCGCACCTGCGCGACGCGATCAACCAGGGCCTGGTCGACGGCCCGCGCATCTTCGCCGCGGGCAAGTCGATCGCCACCACCGACGGCCACGCCGATCCCAGCAACGGCCTCAACGACCGGCTCTCGCACCTGGTCGGCCCGCCCGGCCCGACCGAGGGCGTGATCAACTCGGTCGACGACGCGCGCCAGGCCGTGCGCCAGCGCTACAAGGACGGCAGCGACGTGATCAAGATCACCGCCACCGGCGGCGTGCTGAGCTACGCCAGGTCCGGCGACGCGCCGCAGTTCACCGTCGACGAGATCAAGGCCATCGTCGATACCGCGAAGGACTACGGCTACACCGTCGCCGCCCACGCACACGGCACCGAGGGCATGAAGCGCGCCGTGCTCGCGGGCGTGACCAGCATCGAGCACGGCACGCAGATGAGCGACGAGGTGATGCGGCTGATGAAGCAGCACGGCACCTGGTACGTGCCCACGATCTACGCCGGACGCTTCGTCGCCGACAAGGCCAAGGTCGACGGCTACTTCCCGGAGATCGTGCGGCCCAAGGCCGCGCGCATCGGCGCGCAGATCCAGGACACCGCCGCGCGGGCGTACAAGGCGGGCGTGAAGATCGCCTTCGGCACCGACCAGGGCGTCGGCCCGCACGGCGACAACGCGCGCGAATTCCTCTACATGGTCGAGGCCGGCATTCCCGCCGCGTACGCGCTGCAGGCGGCGACGATCCACGCTGCGAGCGTGCTCGGCGTCGACGACCAGGGCGTGATCGAGGAAGGCAAGCGCGCCGACATCATCGCGCTGCCGGGCGATCCGGTGGCCGACATCGACGCCGTGATGGGCGTCGACTTCGTGATGAAGGACGGCAAGGTTTACAGGTCGCCATGACCCTCGAATGGCTCGGCTACGTGGCGGCCACGCTGACCACGGTGGCGTTCGTGCCGCAAGCGCTGAAGACGATCCGCAGCCGCGACACCCGCGGCATCTCGCTGGGGATGTACGTGGTGTTCACGGTGGGCATCGTGTTCTGGTTCGGCTACGGCCTCGCGCTCGGGTCCTGGCCGATGATCGTGTCCAACGCCATCACCTTCGTGCTGGCGGTGACGATCCTGGGGCTGAAGCTCAGGCACGGGTGACGCAGCTTGGCCGGAAACTTCGACGCATCCGGTCACGTCTGAAGGCACTCTGATCGAGCTCCCTCCCCCGCCTGCGGGGGAGGGTTGGGGTGGGGGCGCTCTTCGCGGTGAAAGCTCGGCGCTGCGCGCCTCGCCCCCCATCCCAGCCTTCCCCCGCAAGCGGGGGAAGGAGCAGATAACGCTCGGAGGCCCTGCAGGAGCGCCTTCAGGCGCGACCGCCATCAATCAGCCAAGCGCACCGCCGCGCGCAGCGCGGAGGCCAGCCCTCCGCGCCGCTCCACGCGGATATCCGCCAGCCCCAGCCACCCCGCCAGCGAGCGCAGTTCCGCGGCAAGCGCAGACGCGGTTTCGGCGGGGGCCTGCGCCTCGGTGTGCGCGCTCCTGACCACGAGGACGCCGGCCTTGCGGTCCGCCTTGAGGTCCACGCGCGCGACCAGGCGGTCGCCGAGCAGGAACGGCAGCACGTAGTAGCCGTGCCTGCGCTTGTGTTCGGGCACGTAGATCTCGATGCGGTAGTGGAAGCCGAACAGGCGCTCGGTGCGCTCGCGCTCCCAGACCACCGGATCGAACGGGCTGAGCAGGGCGCGCGCGTCGATCCGGCGCGGCAGCCGCGCGTCGCGGTGCAGGTACGCCGGCCGCGGCCAGCCTTCGACGGCGGCGGGCAGCAGTTCGCCCGCCTCGACCAGCGCGGCGACCGCCGGCCGGCTGTGGTCGTGGTGCATGCGGTAGTAGTCGCGCAGGCAGGCTTCGGTGGCGATGCCGTGCGAGATCGCCGCGCGCCGGACCAGTTCGATGTGCGCCTGCGCGTCGGTCGGCGCCGGCTGCGCGAGCACGTGCGCCGGGATCACCCGCTCGGGCAGGTCGTACAGTCGCTCGAAGGCGGCGTTGCGCCCGGCGATCGCGAGTTCGCCGGTGAAGAACAGGTATTCCAGCGCCTTCTTGGTGTCCGACCAGTTCCAGCCCCAGTGGGTCTTCGCCCGCGGCAGGCCGTCGTCGAGGTCGCGCGGCGTCGACGCGCCGCGCTCGCGCACTTCCGCCAGCAGCGCGCCCACCAGCTTCGGGTTGTGGCGCATGATCGTCCACGCGTGCCCGCGTTCGCGGTAGTGCCGCATGCGGTGGCCCATGTACGGCCACAGCTCGA
Source organism: Pseudomonadota bacterium (assembly GCA_023423855.1). Taxonomy (GTDB): domain Bacteria; phylum Pseudomonadota; class Gammaproteobacteria; order Xanthomonadales; family Xanthomonadaceae; genus Luteimonas. The sequence continues at coordinate 2,747 of JAFAEU010000168.1, forward strand.
CCGGCATGAACGCCGCGACGTGCGCCCAGTATTCGACCATCCTGCGCGGCGCCTTTTCCGACGCGCGCGCCAGCAGGCCGGTGTCGTAGGGCCCCATGCGGCTGAACAGCGGCATGTAGTGCGCGCGCTGCAGCACGTTCACCGAGTCGATCTGCAGCACGCCGGTGCGCGCCAGGGTACGCGAGAAGGTGCGCAGCGTCGGCGCCGCATGGCGGCGATCGCCGAATCCCTGCGCCGCGAGCGCGATGCGGCGGGCCTGCGCGAGGGAAAGCTTCTCGGTCACGGATCGTCCTTCGGTCTGGCTGCAGCGCATTGTCCGGGCGCAGGCCGCGCATGCAATCGCCGCGGTGCAACGATCCGGCCCGAAGGTTGATTCCCGCATCTCTGACACAATGTCAGGGGTCTGCAACAGGAACCCGAGCATGTCCGCCGATATCGCCAAAGCCCACGTCTTCGACGCCACCACCGCCGGCTTCGAGGCCGACGTGCTGCAGAAATCACTGCAGGTGCCGGTGCTGGTCGACTTCTGGGCCGAGTGGTGCGGGCCGTGCAAGACGCTGGGGCCGATCCTGGAGAAGGTCGCGGCCGAATACCACGGCGCGTTCGAGCTGGCCAAGGTCGACACCGAGGCCGAGCCGCAGATCGCCGCCGCGTTCCAGATCCGCTCGATCCCGACCGTGTTCCTGGTCAAGGGCGGGCAGATCGTCGACGGCTTCCAGGGCGCGCTGCCCGAGGGCCAGGTGCGCGAGTTCCTCAAGCACCACGGCATCGAGCCGGCCGAACCCGCCGAAGAAGCGCCCGCCGGGGAAGCCGCGCCGCTCGATCCGCAGGCCGAGGTCGCGCGCCTGCGCCAGGCCGTCGAGGCCGAGCCGGACAAGGACGAACTCAGGCTCGACCTCGCCCTCGCGCTGCTGCAGACCGGTGGCGCGGCCGAGGCCGAGAAGCTGCTCGACGCCCTGCCCGCCAACCTGTCCACCGACGACCGCGCGGTGAAGGCGCGCGCGCGGCTGGGCTTCTCCGCCCTGCTCCAGGACGCGCCACCGCCGGAAGCGCTGGAGGCGGCGATCGCCGCGGATCCGTCCGACCTGCGCGCGCGCCACCTGCTGGGCGCGCAGCGACTGGTGGCCGGCCGCAGCGAGGCCGCGCTGGAGCAGTTCATCGAGATGCTGCGGCAGGGCCGCGACTACGAGGACGGCCTGCCGAAGAAGGCCCTGATCGACGCCTTCCGCGTCATCGACGACGCCGAACTGGTCGGGCGCTACCGCAGGAAGATGTCGGCGCTGCTGTTCTGAGACGTACGGGATGGCGTAGGTCGGCCCCCGTATCAAGTACGGGGCAGGCTCTACGCGGCCGACGCCATGACCGCCGATGGTCGGGCGTCGGGGACGTAGCCCCGACCTACGGTTCCATATGCGTGGAACGCGGACAGGAGGCGGCCGCGGCACCCGGAGTCTTCGTCGACAAAACCGTACCAATGCGTATGGTAGCCTTCAAGGCCCCACCCGAACCCGAGCCGCATGTCCCCCGCCGCCCTGCGCTGGATCTTCAACCTGTGGCCGCCGTTCGCCTTCGCCGGCATCCACGTCACCGCCCTGTCGCGCGACTGGCGCCGCGCGCGCGTCGAGCTGCGCATGCGCCCCTGGAACCGCAACTACGTCGGCACCCACTTCGGCGGCAGCCTGTTCGCGATGACCGATCCGTTCTGGATGATCCTGGTCAAGGAACGCCTGGGCCGCGACTACATCGTCTGGGACCGGGCCGCGGAAATCGAATTCGTGAAGCCCGGCAAGGGCACGGTCGTCGCCGGCTTCGAGCTCGACGACGCCACGCTCGAGGCGATCCGGACGCAGGCCGCCGACGGCGACAAGGTCCTGCACTGGTTCGACACCGCCATCATCGACCGCACCGGCGACGTGGTCGCGCGCGTGCGCAAGCAGGTCTACGTGCGCCGCAAGCGCGCCTGAGCGGCGCCGGTTTCGCGTTCTTCCCGGGAGTGGCATCGCTGTTCACCCGGACCGCGGCCGGGCGTGTGTATGCTCGACCGCGGAATCAGGGGGCTGCATGACAGGCTGGTCGACCGAGGGCGCACGCGGGCGGATGCCGGAGATCCCCGGCTACCGGCTGTCGCGCGTGGTCGGCGAGGGCGGAATGTCCACGGTCTACCTCGGCACGCAGCTGTCGCTGGGGCGCGAGGTCGCGATCAAGGTGATGCGGCCCGAGGCGCTGGCCGACGAGGTCAGCCGCCGCCGCTTCGAGAACGAGGCGCGCACGATCGCGCGGCTCGAGCATCCGCACATCGTCGGCATCTACGAGGTCGGCCGCACCGCCGACGGCCTGCCCTGGTACGCGATGCCGCACCTGCCGCGCGGGCACGTCGGCCAGCGCGACCTGCGCGCCGATCCGCAGCGCCTGCGCGAGATCCTGCGCGCGCTGCTGTCCGCCCTCGCCTTCGCCCACGCGCGCGGCGTGGTCCATCGCGACGTCAAGGCCGAGAACGTCCTGTTCGACGAAGCCGACCGGCCGCTGCTGGCGGACTTCGGCATCGCGCTGCGCCGCGGCCACGGCACGCGGGTGACGATGACCGGGCTGGCCGTCGGCAGCACCGCCTACATGGCGCCGGAGCAGGCGCGCGGGCAACAGGTCGACCATCGCGCCGACCTCTACAGCGTCGGCGTGCTGGCCTGGGAAATGCTGACCGGAGAACTGCCGTACAAGGCCGACGACGCGCTGGCGATGGCGATCCAGCACACGCAGAACCCGATCCCGAAGCTGCCGACGGAGCTGCGCCACTGGCAGCGCTTCATGGACCGGGCGATGGCGAAATCGCCGCGCAAGCGCTTCCACGACGCGCAGCAGATGCTGCAGGCGCTGGACGAGGTGCCGCTGTCGGGCCGCAGCCGCGGCGCGTGGCTCGGGCGGCTCGCCGACCGCGCCGCCGGCGGCCTGCGGCGGATGCCGAGGCTGGCCTGGATTCCGCTTGCGCTGCTGTGCGCGGCGGCGCTGGGATGGGGCGTGCAC
>JAFAEU010000220.1 GCA_023423855.1 Pseudomonadota bacterium
GGCTGAAGCCGATGGCCACCATGCGAATGTCTGCGCCGGGATTCCCATCGAGCCAGACTTTCGCCTGCGTGACGAACTGGAGATACATCTCCTCCAGCCTTGCCTCATAGGTGCGTCCCGAGATGAGGTCCCGCGTGCCGCCCAGTCCACCCTGAGTCCCGACACCTTCGACATAGCCGGCATGGATCGCCGACTCGCCCCGGAGCCAGATCTCCCGTTTCGCGTGCTCCACGGTCTGGTCGTAGATCTGCGCGACGTTGGTCCGGTTCTCCGCTGCGTCTTTCAGTCGGCTGTTGCCGGTACCGTCGAAGGCCGCCACGAACAATCGCTCTCCGGATCGACCCGCATCCACCAGCACGGGCGCCGTGAACGTGGCCAGTTCGCGACTGGCGCGGTCAAAGCTCGCCAGATCCTCTTCCGTGGCCGGGTACGTCGCCACACCGTCGGGATGCCTTTCCCCACCCATCTCCAACCTCCATGTCGACCTGGATCAGTAGGTCTGATTCCAGGCAAGGACCAGGTCCCTGCGAAAATCACTGTGCGGATTTCCCGGCGTTCTCAGGGATTTCGTCGGGATGAACGCCCGCATGTAGACATTGATGGTTCGATCGTCCACTTCCAGCAGGATGTCCGGATTGAGGATCGACACGCCCTCGACAACATCCTCGCGGGGGACTTCATGCAAGATCAGCTGATCGCGGAAGATCGCGGCGATATCGACTTCAGCCTCGTGCGCCGAGCCGTCCCGCGAACGCCAGCGCACGCGTGCCGGCGCCGGGAAGTTCATGACGCCGATGTAGCCGGCCGGCATGTTCCCGCGGCTGTCGGGGTGGACATCCTCCACGGCGGGTTGCAGCACCTCGTCCGGTTCCGACAGATGCCGGAAACCGTTGTAGTCCACGATGCAGCCATAGGTCGAATGACTGAAAGCGCCAAAGTTGTGCTGCACGAACTTCAACGGCCAGTCGGCGACCGTGTTGTCGGGCCGCGCGGGCCCCTGCGATGGCACATCCTGTGTCGTCATTGCCATGCCCTGGCATCCGGTTGTCGCCAACGATGCGGCCATCACGGCCGCCACGATCGGACGCAGCGGCGTGCGTCCTGCGCCTGGTGTTCCGTCCATGCAAACCTCCGTGTCCGCGCCGGAACCGCGCGCGGGCTCCAGACGCGGACCTTAGCGTTCCGGGTGGACGGATTCAAACCGGGCAGGTGGCATTCGGAAAGCTTCCGCGGCGAATCCGCGACGCATGCCACGCTTTGGGGATGGCGCTTTCCCGGCAACGGGACCGCCTCAAACCGTCCCGCGATTCCGCCCCATCCACGGCCGGTACCACTCGCGCAGCGCCGCGATGTCCGCGGCCATGTCGCCGCTGGTGGTGAACAGGGGGCCGATGCCGATGCGCTTCTCCGGATAGTGGAAGTACGCCGGCAGGATCGGTACCTGCGCCTCGTGCGCGATCTTCCAGAAGCCGCTCTTCCACTTCTCGACGCGCTTGCGCGTGCCCTCGGGCGTGAGCGCGTACCAGATGCGCTCGCTGCCGCGGATCATGTCGACCGCCTGCCCGACCGTGCCCTGCGGCGAACTGCGGTCGATCGGGATCACGCCGAGCTTGCGCAGCAGCGGGCCCAGCGGCCACCAGAACAGCTGCGCCTTGCCCAGCACCTTCGCCTCGAAGCCGAGTGCGAGCTTGGCGGCGAAGCCCCAGATGCCGTCCCAGTTGGACGAATGCGGCGCCACGATCAGCACCAGCTTCGACACGTCCGGCAGCGGCCCGACCACGCGCCAGCCGCCGAGCCGCAGCACGCTGCGGCCGATCCAGCGGGTGAACGCATTGGGTTTCACGCGCGGCGCGCTGGGCGGCAGCGGCGGCACCACCTCGTTGCTTGCGGTCATGCGCCTCCCACGCCGTGGCCGTCCCGATCCGGTTTCAGTCCCATTCGCGCCGGGTGCGCGACTGCTTGATCGTACTACGCTGGCGTTTCTCGCCCAGGCGCCGCTCTTTCGCGCCGCGCGACGGCTTCGTCGCGATCCGTTTCTTCGGCGCGTGCAGGCCGCTTTCGATGAACGCCCGCAGCCGTTCGCGCGCATCCTCGCGGTTGCGCTCCTGGGTGCGGAAGCGCTGCGCCTGGATCACCAGCACGCCGTCGGCGGTCACGCGCCGGTCGCGCCTGGCCAGCAGGCGCGCGCGCACCGGCTCGGGCAGTGACGGCGAGCCGGCCACGTCGAAGCGCAGCTCGACCGCGGTGGCGACCTTGTTGACGTTCTGCCCGCCGGCGCCGCTGGCGCGGACGAAGCGTTCGACCAGTTCGTCCTCGGGAATCGCGATGCTCATGCCGGCGATTGTAGGGCCGGGCCGAACAGCGCCAGCGCCTTCGAGAACGCCGCGTCCGGCGGCGCCTCCACCACCAGGCGTCCTCCGCCCTGCGGATGCGGGAACGCCAGCCGCTGCGCGTGCAGGAGCATGCGGTGGATGCCGAGCATCCGGAAGCTGCGGTTGTGGCGGCCGTCGCCGTGGCTGGTGTCGCCGATCAGGTGGTGCGAGGCGTGCTTGAGGTGGCGGCGGATCTGGCGGAAGCGGCCGGTCTGCGGCATCGCGCGCAGCAGCGCATAGCGTGAGGTGGGGAAGCCCGTCGAGGGCAGGTCCAGTTCGCAGGTGGCCAGCCGTTCGAAGTGCGTCAATGCCGGCTTCTTCAGTGGCTTGCCGGGGCCGCCGTCGAGCGGATGGTCGATCGTGAGGCGTTCGGCCGGCCAGCCGCGGCAGACGGCGAGGTAGTGCTTTTCGACCTCGCCCGACATCAGCATCTTGCCGAGCGCGGAGGCGGTGTCGCGATCGAAGGCCAGCAGCAGGCAGCCGCTGGTAGCGCGGTCGAGGCGGTGGACGAGGAAGATCGGGCGGCCGAACTGTTCGCGCAGGCGGTCGGCGAGGAAGTCGTCCTCGCCGCGCGCGAGCGCGCTGTCGTGCACCATCAGGCCGGCGGGCTTGTCGACGACGGCGAGCCACGCATCCACGTACAGTACCTGGATCATCCGTGTTGACAGATCCTGTTCTCCGACAGAGCGATGTTTGATGTTGTATGAGATGTCATCCCGAGCGCAGCGAGGGATCTGCCTTTCCCGCGCGCGGACAGAAGATCCCTCGCTGCGCTCGGGATGACATCGGGGAGACATCGGCTCGGAATGGCATTGGCTGGAATCAGGTCCCCGGTGCTCTCGTCATTCACCGCGCACGACGCGCACGCCCTTGAGGTTCGGCACGCCGTTGGCGACGTCGGTCCAGGCGACGAAGGCCACGCCGTCCACCACCGCGAGCTGCGGGAAGCCGGTGCCGCGGCCTTCGCCGCCCACCTTCGCCACTTCGATGCGTTCGTATTCGGTGGACAGGTCGTGGCTGCGCCGCGACAGCCACAGCGACTGGCGCCCGCCCTCCTCGCGCAGCCACAGCGCCCAGGCCTGCTGCGCATCGAGCGCGAGCGCGATGCGCCCCAGCACCGCGTCGCCGCTGTCGAGCGACACCGGCGTGGCGAAACCGTCGCCGGCGTCGCTGCTGGCGGCAAGCCGCACTTCCGGCACGCCGGCCGCCTCGGTGTACCAGCCGGCCACGACTGCGTCGCCCAGCGCCGCGACGTCGGGGCCGTTGACCGGGCAGGCGGGCATGATCCAGCCGTCGGCATGCACCGGCTTCGGCACGCTCCACGCACCGCCGTCGAAGCGCGTGGCGAGGATGTCGCGCACCTCGTCCTCGCTGCGCCCGCGGTAGACCAGCAGCGGGCCCTTCGCCGTCACCGCGACCGCGGTCTGGCAGCAGTCGCAGACGCGCGCGTCGATCTCGGCCTCGACGCTGCGCTGCAGGTCGGCGTCGAACAGCGCGGCGCGCAGCGTCATCGCGACCGCGCCGCCGGCATGTCCTGCGTGGCCGTCGTGCCCGCCACCGCCGGTGTTGCGTCCGTCCAGCCAGGCGACACCGAGCGCATTCGCACCCTGCGCCCACATCGACACGAAGCCGTGCTCGCTGCGGGTGCCGTCGTCGTGCGGCATCACCGGCGCCGCCCAGTTCGCGCCGCCATCGCGCGAGCGCGTCAGCACCACGTCGTAGGCGTAGGGCGCCTCGCCGCTCTTCTGCAGCCAGTGCGCCCACAGCGCGCCGTCGGGCGTGGCCGCCATGTGCGGCACGTCGGCCCAGTTGACGAACATGCTGTTGCCCACGGCGATGGTGGTCATCGCGTGCATCCAGCGGCCCCAGGCCGGTTCGTAGCTGCTGAACTGGTAGATGTGGCGGCGGCCCTTCTGCGAGTTGATCCAGCCCAGCAGCAGCTTGCCGTCGGGCGTGACGGCGAGGCTGGGCGAGGCCGATCCCGGCAGGGTGCTGGGCAGTGCCCAGGCCTCGATGCGGCTGGGGGCGGACACGTCGGCGGTGGCGGCAGGCGCGGATGCGGTGTCGCCGTCGCTGCCGCCGCAGCCGGCCAGCGCCAGTGCGGCGGCCAACAGCGGGGCCTGGAATGCCTGTCGGATCATCGGTTGGTTGTGCATGAAGGTTGCCTCCCGTTCCGCCATTGTCCCGCTTCAGTGCCCTCTCCGCCGCGGCTCCTGTCGCGGCTGCCTTCCCGTTCCAGTTCCCTTTACCGTCATCCCGGCGAAAGCCGGGATGACGGCAAGAGCGCCGGAATGGCGATGACGATGCTCGCCGGAAGACTCTCGGCACCGCAACGGCGACGCCGTTTCCCGCGATGTGCCGCACTAGCGTAGCCTGTCAGCCAACCACAGGCATCCGTACCGCATTGCGCATGTTCACCACCGTCGCCAGCTATCTCGATCCGGTCGAAGCGCAGATCGCGCGCGGCCTGCTCGTGGCCGAGGGCATCGACGCGCACATCGGCGACGAGCACCTGGCCATCGCCAACTGGGAATGGCGACTGGCGATCGGCGGCACCCGCGTGCGCGTGGCCGACGCGGACGCGACGCGTGCACGCGCCATCCTGCAGGCGATGGAGGCCGGCGAGTACGCGATCGACGACGAGGCCGCGCCCGCCGATGCGCAGCTGCGCGCGCCCGATCGCGAGTCGGCGTCCAGCCGGCTGGCGTGGCTGGCGCTGATCCTGCTGAACGTCCCGCTGCCGTGGCGGCGGCGCAATGTGGGTCCTGCGGTGGTGCGCGACGCCTGAGCGCCGGCGACCCTGACCCCGGTTTTGCCACGCCTGTCAACGGGTTCCGGCGCGCGCCCGCGGTTGCCACAATCGCGCTTCCGCGGCGCGACGCCGCACGCAGTATCGACGACATGCCCGAGATTCCACCGGCGCTCGCGCGCAAGATTTCGCAGACCATCGCCGACGAGATCGGCGCCAGGCCCGAGCAGGCCACCGCCGCCATCACCCTGCTCGACGAGGGCGCGACCGTGCCGTTCATCGCGCGCTACCGCAAGGAAGTCACCGGCGGCCTCGACGACACCCAGCTGCGCACGCTGGAAACGCGCCTGACCTACCTGCGCGAGCTGGAGGACCGCCGCGCCGCGATCCTGTCGAGCATCGACGAGCAGGGCAAGCTGGGCGACGACCTGCGCGCCGACATCGAGGTCGCCGACAGCAAGGCGCGGCTCGAAGACCTCTACCTGCCCTACAAGCCCAAACGCCGCACCCGCGCGCAGATCGCGCGCGAGGCCGGGCTGGAGCCGCTGGCCGACGGCCTGATCGAGGACCCGACGCGCGCGCCCGAGGATTTCGCCGCGCAATTCGTGGATGCGGACAAGGGCGTCGCCGATGCAAAGGCCGCGCTCGAAGGGGCGCGCGCGATCCTGATCGAACGCTGGGGCGAGGACGCCGCGCTGATCGGCGAGTTGCGCCAGTGGCTCGACGCCAACGGCGTGATCCGCGCGAAGGTGGCCGAAGGCAAGCAGGCCGCCGGCGAGAAATTCCGCGACTACTTCGACCACGCCGAACCGCTGGCGAAAATCCCCTCGCATCGCCTGCTGGCGCTGTTCCGCGGCCGCCGCGAGGAATTCCTCACCCTCGACCTCGAACCCGGCGCCGATCCCGAAGCCGGCCACCTGTATGCCGAAGGCCGCGTCGCGCTGCATGCGGGCATCAGCGACCAGGGCCGCGCCGCCGACGCCTGGCTGCGCGGCGCCTGCCGCCTGGCGTGGAAGGCCAAACTGCACCTGCACCTGCTGATCGACCTGTTCGCGCAGGCGCGCGAGAAGGCCGAGGCCGAGGCCATCGCCGTGTTCGGCGACAACCTCAAGGACCTGCTGCTGGCCGCACCGGCCGGCCCGAAGGCGGTGCTGGGGCTCGATCCCGGCCTGCGCACCGGGGTCAAGGTTGCGGTGGTCGACGCCACCGGCAAGCTGGTCGCGACAGACACGATCTATCCGCACGAACCGCGCAAGCAGTGGGACGCCTCGCTCGCGACGCTGAAGAAGCTTTGCAGCGCGCACGGCGTGAACCTGGTCGCCATCGGCAACGGCACCGCCTCGCGCGAGACCGACCGGCTCGCCGGCGACCTGCTCAGGCTCGCGCCGGAACTTGCGATGCAGAAGATCGTGGTCAGCGAGGCCGGCGCATCGGTGTACTCGGCATCGGAGCTGGCGGCGAAGGAGTTCCCGAACCTCGACGTCTCGCTGCGCGGCGCGGTGTCGATCGCGCGCCGGCTGCAGGATCCGCTGGCCGAGCTGGTGAAGATCGAACCCAAGGCCATCGGCGTCGGCCAGTACCAGCACGACGTCGACCAGTACCGCCTCGCGCGCGCGCTCGACGCGCGCGTGGAGGACTGCGTGAACGCGGTCGGCGTGCACGTGAACACCGCCTCGGGCGCGCTGCTGGCGCGCGTGTCGGGACTGTCGTCGACGGTCGCCGAAAACATCGTCATGCACCGTGACGCCAACGGCCCGTTCAGATCGCGCAGGGATCTGCTCAAGGTGCCGCGCCTGGGCGAGAAGACCTTCGAGCAGTGCGCCGGCTTCCTGCGCATCGCCGACGGCGACGAACCGCTCGACGCCTCCGCGGTGCATCCGGAAGCCTATCCGGTGGTCGAACGCATCGTGCAGGCGACCGGCAGGCCGATCCAGGCGCTGGTCGGCGACGGCGGCTTCGTGCGCACGCTCAGGGCCCGCGACTACGTCGACGAACGCTTCGGCGAGCCCACCGTGCGCGACATCCTCGCCGAGCTGGAAAAGCCCGGCCGCGACCCGCGCCCCGGGTTCAAGGCCGCGAAGTTCGCCGACGGCGTCGAGGACATCAAGGACTTGCGCGAGGGCATGATCCTGGAAGGCGTGGTCAGCAACGTCGCGGCGTTTGGCGCCTTCGTCGACATCGGCGTGCACCAGGACGGGTTGGTGCACATCTCCGCGCTGGCCGACAGGTTCGTGAAGGATCCGCGCGAGGTGGTGAAGGCCGGCGACATCGTCAAGGTGAAGGTGCTGGAGGTCGACGTCGCGCGCAAGCGCATCGCGCTCACGCGTCGCCTGGACGACGCATCGGCGCCGCGCGAGGCACGGCAGGACGCACGCCGCGATGCCGGCGCGCGCGATCCACGCAACCGCCCCGGCAGCAGCCCGCGCGGTGGTGCACCGAAGCCGTCCGCAGCACCGGCCAACAACGCCCTGGCGGAGGCGTTCGCCCGCGCGAAGCGCGGTTGAGCCGGTCTTCCGGGTACACACAATGTCATCCCGACTCCGGCGAAAGCCGGGGGAGGGATCTGCTCACCCTCTCCGGACAGTAGATCCCTCGCTCCGCTCGGGATGACATCCTGTTGGATGCCGCGAAGAGCACACCCCAACCCGCGCTGTCCTGCGGACGATGGGATCCTGAAAATGTCGTCATCCCAGCGCAAGCCGGGATCCATTTTGCTTTTTTCATTCTCGATATTTGCGGTAAGAATCAACAGCAAAATGGATTCCGGCTTTCGCCGGAATGACGAGCAAAAAAGCGGGCGCGTTCGGTAGTAGTCAGCGACGACCCACGCGATGCGCAGGTTCACCGACAACGCCCGTCGCGCCCGCTTCAGCCGGCGACGATGCGGTCCCGCCCCTGCCGCTTGGCCTCGTACAAGGCAACGTCCGCGCGCTGCAGCAGGGCGTCGGGGCCTTCCTGCCGGCTGCGCTCCACCACGCCGACGCTGATCGTGCAGGTGAGCGTGTTGGCGTCGTTCGGCGCGACCTGCATCACGGCCACCTCCGCGCTCGCGCGTTCGAGCAGGGCGATCGCCTGCGCCAGGCCGGTCTCGCGCATCACCACCAGGAACTCCTCGCCGCCGGTGCGGCCGACGAAGACCGTGGCGCTGCGCAGCGAGGCCTGCAGCTGCAGCGCCACGCGCGCGAGCACGCGGTCGCCGACCTGGTGCCCGTAGCGGTCGTTGACGTGCTTGAAGCGGTCGAGGTCGATGATCGCCACGCACAGCGGCCGGGCCGACGCGTCGGCCTGCTGGATCGCGCCGGCCAGGTGCTGGTCGCTGGCGCGGCGGTTGGGCAGGCCGGTGAGCGGGTCGTGGCTGGCCTGGTGGACCAGTTGCTCCATCAGCAGCTCGCGCTGGCGCGAGGCGTCCTCGAGCTGGCGGTTCTTGGCGTGCAGCTCCTGCGTGCGCTGTTCCACCTTCGACTCCAGCACGCGCGCACGCTGGCGCTCTCGGCGGCCGAGCGCCTGGTGGACGGCGGCCAGCAACAGTCCCGCGCCGATGATACCGGCCAGCAGCGCCCAGGGCCGCCGCCACCACGACGGCGCGACCTCGAACCGGACCTGCGCGGCGTTGGCCGGATGGGTCCAGTCGGCCGGCGCGCGCGCCACCTGTACCTCGAAGCGCAGCTCGCCCGGCGGCAGGTTGGTGTAGCTCACCTCGCCCGCCTGCGCGGCCTCGATCCAGTCCTGGTCCAGGCCGTGCATCCGGTAGCGGTAACGCAGGCTGCCGGGATTGCGCAGGCTGATCCCGGTGAAGCGGAGGCCCAGGCGTGCGCCGGCCGCCAGCGCGTGGCTCGACGCCGCGTCCCGGCCAACGCCGTCCACCATCACCTGGTCGACCACCAGCGAGACCTCGCCACGGTAGGCCTCCATCACCCGGCCGGGGTCGAACACCGCGATGCCCGCCGCCGTCGGCAGCCACAGCTCGCCGTTGCCCATCCGCCAGCCCGCCGGCGCGCTGCCGCCGTTGGCCTGGCGGCTGGGCATGCCGTCGTCGCGCTCGAAGGCCTGCAGCTCCAGCCGCGTCGCCTGCCCGCGGTCCACCGCATCGATGGCCTTGCGCGGGATGCGGGTGACGCCGCCGTTGCTGCTCACCCAGAGGTTGTCGAGATCGTCAGCGAGAACGCGGAACAAGGCGCTGCCGGACAACCCCTGATCGTGGCCGTAGAGGCGGAAGGCGCCATCGCGATGACGCAGCAGGCCGCGGTCGCTGGCGATCCACAGCGTGCCGTCGGGATCGGCGTGGAAGTCGAAGGCGGAGACGGCCGGGAAATCCTCGCCCGGGCGCAGCACCACGAGGCGGCCGTCGGGCTCGCGCCGCGCCAGCCCGCCGAGCAGGCCGATCCACAGTTCGCCGGCCGCGCTGCGATGCAGCGTCCGCACCGGCAGCGCCGGCAGGCCGGGCAGCGGCTGCGGATCCAGATGGCCGTCGCGCCAGGCCACCAGTCCGCGCTCGGTGCCGATCCACAGCGTGCCGTCGGGATCCTCCAGCAGCGCGCGCACCTGCTCGGTGGACAGCGGGCTGTCGTCGCCGGCCAACGGGGTCGCCAGCGCCTGCGGGCCGGCGCCGAAATGCAGCACGCCGCGGTTGTAGGTGCCCGCCCAGACCCCGCCGTCGGCGGCGCGCGCCAGCGACAGCACCGACGAGCCGCGCATGCCCGGCCCGGGGAACACCGGTTCGATGGCGCTGCCGCGCATCCGGCTCAGCCCGCCCGAATGCCCGATCCAGGCCTGGCCGTCGGCCGTCTGCAGCAGGCTGCGGACGTAATCGTTGGCCAGACCATGCTGTTTGCCGATGCCGCGGACCGGGCCGTCGGCGATGCGGAACAAGCCGTGGGTGGTGCCGAACCACACCAGTCCGTCGCGCCCCTCGAGCAGGGCGCCGGAGGCGAAGCCCTCGATGCCGTGGCGCTGGTCCAGGAGCTGCCACTGGCCGTGCCGGTAGCGCAGCACCTGGCTGTCGGTGAGCGCCACCCAGAGCGCGCCGTGCCGGTCCTGCAGCAGGCCCTCGGCGCGCTCGCCGCGCAGTTGCTCCAGGCGACCCTCGCGATGACGCCAGACGCCCCGGTCGCCGACGATCCAGACGTCGCCCTCGCCGGTCTGCGCCAGGCCGCGCACCTCGCCCGGCGGCAGGCCCAGCCGTTCGCCCAGCGCCTCCAGCCGCCCCTCGTGCCAGCGGTACAGCCCGCGCCGGTTGCCGGCCCACAGGCTGCCGTCCGCGTGCTGCATCAGCGCCAGCACGTCCTGGCCGGTCAGCTGCTCGCCGTGCTCGACCCGGGTGCAGTCGCCGCCCGGCAGCAGCCGGTACAGCCCGTCCCGCGCCGCAACCCAGGGCACGCCGTCGATGCCGCGGGCCATGCGCATGGCCTCCAGCACCGGGAACCGGTCGCAGGCCGGGCGCGCCTCGCCTGCGGCGGGCACGCGCATCAGGCCCAGGTGTTCGACGCCGACCAGCATGCCGCCATCGGCGTCCGGCCACAGCAGCCGCGAGGCCAGGCGATGCCCGTCCGCGGGCGCGAGGCGGCCGACCTCGCGGAACTCGCGCCCGTCGAAGCGCACGGTGCCTTCCCAGGTCGACACCCAGAGGAAGCCGTCCGCGTCCTGGCCGATGGCGTGGATCTGGCTGTGCGGCAGGCCGTCGTCCGCGTTCCAGCGGGTGACGGTATAGCGCTCGGCCGGCAGCGCGGGATCGAGCGTCGAGGCGTGGACGAGCGGTGCGAACCAGGCGCAGGCGCAGGCCAGCAACCACGCGCCAACGCGGCGCCGCGGCCGCGCGCGCGCGGCCGGAATGGATGGCTCCACGCCCGGCATGCTGTTCAACGCGCCCCTGTTCACGTCTGCACGGAATTTTAGCAAGCACCGTGCCGGAATCGGGTTCAGGTTCGACGTTGCCGCTGGTTCCGCGGCGGCCGACGTGGCCGGGGAAAGTCGACGCCGGCCCCGGTTTTGGGCACCCTGCGCGGATTTCCCGGGAGCCGCCGATGCCCACGCTGGAAACCCTGCACCGCCACGTCCGGCTGATCGCCGCGTTCGCCATCCTCGCCAGCCTGGCCACCTGGGCGGTCGACATCGCCGGCCTGGTCTACAACTGCCCCTATTGCCGCACCCAGCGCAGCGTGATCGGGCTGCTGGGCCTGCTGATGCTGCTGCCCAACCTGCGCCACTGGCTGCTGCGCTGGCTGGCCGCGGCGCTCGCCAGCCTCGGCCTGGTGGTCGCCGGCACCCAGCACTTCGCCGGCTGGCGACGGATCAACGCCGGCGAGTTCAGGTTCGCCGAACCCTGGATCATCGACCCCTTCCTGCTCTCGGGCGTGGCGATCTTCCTCCTCACCGGCCTGGTGCTGCTGATCTATTCCTGGCAGCCGGTGCGAAAATCGGCGCCGTGAGCGATCCGAAACCTCCCACGGACGACCCCCGCCCCGTGCCGCCCGAACCGCCGCTGCCCAGCGACTGCTGCGACAGCGGCTGCGACCCCTGCGTGCACGACAGCTACAGCGAGGAGCTGCAGCACTACCGCGAGCGGCTGGCGCAGTGGCTGGCGCGGCACCCCGACCAGGCCTGACGCGGACGAGGCCGCGCCGGCCGGCGGGTTCAGGCGGAGGCGGCGCTGCCGAACTCCTCGAACGCCGCCAGCGCGTGCGCCGCGTACATCAGCGAGGGGCCGCCGCCCATGTAGACGGCGACGCCCAGCATCTCGCGGAACTCCTCCGCGGTCGCGCCCAGCCGGACCAGCGCCTTGGCATGGAAGCCCAGGCAATCGTCGCAGCGCGCGGCCACGCCGATCGCCATCGCGATCAGCTCCTTGGTCTTCCCGTCCAGCGCACCCGAAGCCATCGCGGCCTGGCTCAGCGCGCCGAAGCCCTGCATCACATCGGCGTTGTGGCTGCGCAGCGGCGTCAGATGCCGGGAGACGTTGCGGGTGAGTTCCGAGTAGGAGGACGTGACCATGACCTGTTCCAATGGAGGGACGGACGATTTCCGCCCCTCCATAATATTGTTCTTTTCTAAATTAGCAATATCTGATATAAAGGCTGCGCAATGAGTCCATCCAGACAGGATCGCCTGTTCATGCAACAAGGTGCCGAGCAGGCCGCGGCCATGCTGCGCACCCTGGGCAACGAACATCGCCTGCTGCTGCTGTGCCTGCTGATCGAGCACGGTGAACTGAGCGTCGGCGCGATGCACGAACAGGTCGCGCTGAGCCAGTCCGCGCTGTCGCAGCACCTGGCGCGGCTGCGCGACGATGGCCTCGTGTCCACCCGACGCGAGGCGCAGACGATCTTCTACCGGATCGAGGACGCCCGCGTGGAGGCCCTGGTGTCCACGCTCAAGCAGGTTTTCTGTCCCTGAGGAGCGCAACATGCAACGCATCGACGCCACCACCGCTGCCGACCTGGTCCGCCAGGGGGCAATGTTCGTGGACATCCGCGATCGCGACGAATTCGCCCGCGAACACATCCCCGGCGCCTACCACCGGCCGCTGGCGCAGCTGCAGGCCTTGCCCGGCGAAGCGGCCGGTTCGCGGATCGTCATCTTCCATTGCCGCTCGGGCATGCGCACCGCCGGCAATGTCGACAGGCTGGGCATGGCCGCCGGCGACGGCTGCACCGCCTACATCCTCGAAGGCGGCATCGATGCGTGGAAGCGGGCCGGCTTCGCGGTCGAACGCGATCCCGCGCAACCGCTGGAACTCCAGCGCCAGGTGCAGATCGCGGCCGGCGGCCTGATCGTGCTCGGCGCCCTGCTCGGTTTCACCGTGGCGCCTGCCTGGTTCCTCTTGCCCACCGCGATCGGCGGCGGCCTGGTGTTCGCCGGCGTCACCGGCTTCTGCGGCCTGGCGCGGCTGCTGGTTCGCATGCCGTGGAATCGCAGGCTGCGCACCTGAGGAAAGCCCGGACAAGCGCCTTTCCGGTGGAAGGCCGCGCTGCGCTGGCCGCCTTCGCCGTCCTGCGCCCGCGGCGCGCGGGCTCCGGCGCGGCGGCGCGTTCGGCGCGGATGCGGTCGAGCAGCACGCTGGCCGGTTCGTCGTCCGGGTCCTGCGGCACCAGCTCGCCGCGGAAGGCCTTGGCGAGGAGGGCCGGCGTCAGCCGGTCGATGCGGGCGCGGGCGGCGGTGTATTGCGCCTGCACCTTGTCGGCGAGGGTGAACAGGGCTTCGACGCGGCGGACGATTTCGGCTTGTTCTTCATTGCCGGGAAGGCGGAACCGGAAAGCCGCCAGCTTCTTTGCATTGATGTTCGACTGGCTCACACCATCTGTCTTGACTTGCCAACACCAATCGCGTCCGTACTTGCTGCAGAACCAGTAGTTGAGGAACTCGGGCAGCAGTCGCCGAGAACACCGCACGCGAATCAAATAACCCGCATGGATTGCCTCTCGCCCCCCATCGAACACAGCTGTTTTTCCTACAAGCTCAGGGCTGTTTGTGCGATTGAAAAGAAAATCACCCGCTTCAAGTCGGTATTTTTCAATCTCATCGCTGTTCGACGTGAAAACCAGATCGTTCCAGTCCAACTTTCCACCCTGGATATTACCCATGCGCAGAACAGGGACTTTGCCGGACTTTTCGGACTTGGCCGACGAGCCGTAAGAGAGATTCTCCGCGACATCGAGTAGCTTCACTTCCTCCCACACGTCGTTCCCGCCGTCGCGGGAAAAACGGGCAAGTTCGCGCCAGTCCTCAGTCAGTTCGCCGCTGGTGGCGGCGGCAAGGACGGACTGGCGGAAGCGCTTGAGCAGGGCAGGCACGCGGTCGAGACGGGCGCGCGCGGCATCCACGCGCGCCAGCAGCGCGTCCAGTTTGTCGGCAATGCGCTTTTGTTCGGCGAGTGGGGGAAGTGGAATTTCATGGCCCCGGATATCTCGCGGTCGGACCGCTGGATAGAGCGCTCCTTGCACGAGTTCAGACATTGCCTGCACGAAATCGGGCGAGCGGACCGCCGAAAAAATCCATCTCGATTCCACGCCTGTTGATCGGAGAACATCGAATCCGGTCGAAGCAATCGCGTCATTCAGTGCCCGTGGAACCATCGCAACCGCATTGAGGTTGGGCCGCGTCATCGACACCAGGACGTCATCCGTTTTCACCACCTGCCGCGCCCGACTCGGCGCATTCTTTCCGAGAATCTCGGCAGGACTCACGACCTCTTTGGCATCCCGACTGATACTGCCGATGTCCAGATAGATGAAAGTCTCCGTTGCTTCTGGAATCCGCTGATCGGCTTTACCAGTCACATCTCCAATACTGGTAAGCGCCCACCCCTCCGGCAACCCGCTCACGCCTCCTCCTCGATCCCGAGCTCGGCCAGGATGCCGCGCAGTTCCGTCATCGCGCCTTCCAGTTCGGCAATCGCCGCGCTCGCCAGCACCTCGGGCTCGGGCAGTTCTCCATTGGCGGCGTCGCTGTCGTCCTTGAGCCAGCCGATGTCGAGGCTGTCACCGCGGGCGGCGATGTCCTCGCGCGTGAACACGCGGAAGCGGCCTTCGGGGCCGGTGTCGGTGCGCTTGCTGCTGCCGTCGGGCTTCTTGCCGAAGGCCTTTTCGAACTCCGCGAAGTGGGCGCGGGTGAGCGGGGTGCGCTTGCCGAAGGCGGGCATGTTGGCGCGCAGGTCGTAGACCCAGACCTGCTTCGTGTTGCCGGTGTCCTTGTGTCCGCGGCTGAAGAACAGCACGTTGGTCTTCACGCCCTGGGCGTAGAAGATGCCGGTGGGCAGGCGCAGGATCGTGTGCAGGTTGCACTTGTGCATCAGGTCGCGGCGGACCTGCACGCCCACGCCGGATTCGAACAGCACGTTGTCGGGCAGCACCACGGCGGCGCGGCCTCCGGGCTTGAGGCTGCGGACGATGTGCTGCAGGAAGGCGAGCTGCTTGTTGCTGGTGGGGTAGGTGAAATCGTCGCGCGTGGGCAGGCCGCCGCCCTTCTTGGTGCCGAACGGCGGGTTGGTGAGGATCACGTCGGCCCTGGGCAGCTTTTCGTGGTCGCCGCTGAGGGTGTCGCCGAAATGCAGGCCGCTGCCTTCATCGGACTGCAGGTTGTGCAGCATCAGGTTCATCAGGCCCAGGCGCTGGGTGTCCTGCACCAGCTCCATGCCGTGGAACTGGCGGCGGAAGCGGTCGTAGGTCTTCTTGTCCAGCGAGTCCACGTCCACTCGGCCGCGGATGTAGTGGTTGGCGGCGATCAGGAAGCCGCCGGTGCCGGCGGCCGGGTCCTGGACGGTCTCGCCCAGCTGCGGCTGGACCAGCGCCACCATGCTGTCGATCAGCACGCGCGGGGTGAAGTACTGGCCGGCGCCGGATTTCTTTTCGCCGGCGTTCTTCTCCAGCAGGCCTTCGTAGAGGTCGCCCAGGCCTTCTTCCTTGGCCGAGTACCAGTCGATGGCGTCGATGGCGGTGACCAGCTGGGTGAGCGTGGTCGGCTTCTTGATGAAGGAACCGGCGTTGGCGAAGATCTGCTGGACGATGCCCTTGCCCTGTTCGCCGAGGTGGATCAGCAGGTGCCTGTAGAAGGTGAGGCGCTCGGGCGCGGCCTTCGCTTCCAGGTCGTCCCAGCGGTAGCCCTTCGGCAGCCGGCTTTCGCTGCCGGTTTCCTTGGCCATCTTCAGGAACAGCAGGTAAGTCAGTTCGCTGACGTACTGGTGGTAGGTGACGCCGTCGTCGCGCAGGACGTTGCACAGGTTCCACAGCTTGCCGACGATGTCGGTGGTGGCGCTGCTCATAGGGGCTGACTCATCGGGGCTTGCTCATGCGGGGCTTGCTCATTCGGGTGCGGTTGTCGGGGTTATGCGGGCGCGTGGGCCACGTCGAAGCGTTGCGCGAGCGTGGCCAGGCGCCTGTCCAGCGTCCACAGCCGCGCCTGCGGGGTGAGCAGGGCGGCGGCGAGCAGGGCGACATCGACCATGCCGCAGCCCAGGCCGTACAGCTGCTCGCGCTCGATGAAGTCGAGCAATTCGGCCTGGCTGGCCTGGCTGGCGTGGCGCAGGCGGGCGAGGTCCTCCAGCGTGCGCCGGCGCGGGGCCGGCGGGGTGCCGCAGGCCAGTTCGGCCAGGACATAGGGGTGGACCAGCACCGCGTCGCGCGCGAGCAGGTGGGCGAGCGCGGGATTGCCGTTGCGGAAGTGATCCACCCAGACCGAGGTATCGACCAGGATGTTCATTCCGATGGCGGCGTCTCGCGCACCCGCAGGCCGCGGCGACGCGGGACGTCGGGCATGTCCGCGGCGGTCGCGCCGAGCGCGGCCAGGCGGGCGCCGGCGCGGACGCGGATGAAGGTGCGCATGGCCTCGCGGAACAGTTCGGTCCGGTCCATGCCCGGGTCGGCCACGGCCAGCGCGGCTTCGTAGAGCTCGTCGTCGATGGTGACGGTGGTGCGCATGGGATGGTCCGCAGGCGTCAAATGTGATGCAAGTCTGCATCATCCGCGGCATCACGGCCAGTGGGCGGCGGCCGGCCAGATGGCCTCGTTCATGTCGGCGAGCAGGTCGGCCAGCTGGCCCTCGAAGATCTGGTCCAGGCGCCGGAAGCCGCCCTGCTCGCGCAGCGGACCTTCGTCGATCAGGGTTTGATCCAGCACGATGTTGGCCTTGACCTGCTGCGCGAGGCGCTTGAGCCAGCCCTGCTGCATCGGGCTGAGGCCGCGTTTGCGGACCAGCGCCTGCACGGCGGCGTCGACGCGGTCGGCATAGGGCTGCAGAGGGTCGCCGATGGCGGCCTGGCGCACGAAGCCGAGCACGCGGGCGGCGATTTCGTGGTTGGCGGTCTGCGCCCAGGCCGAGGTGAGGCTGCGTTCGTCGAAGCCGGCGCCTTCCAGCGCGGCGATCAGTTCGACGAGGTCGCGGCGGGTGAGCTCGCGCGGACGCTGCACCACGGCCACCAGCGCGGGCAGGGTGTTGCCCTGCTCCCGGACGAAGCGGGTGAAGCGTTCGAGGTAGTCCTCGGGCCTGCCGTACACCGGCTCCACACCGCGCAGTTCGTCCTCGTGCCCGGAGACCACCAGCGGATCGGCCGGGAATTCGCGCTTGCGGTCGAGCAGTTCGCCCAGGGCCACGTGGTTCGTCCACCACCGGGCCAGGGCCTCGAGGTCGGTGTCGCGGATGAAGGTGGCGAAGTCCTGCGGATCGACGCCGGCCTGCTTCAGCCCGGCGACCTGCGTGTCGGTGAGGTGGCGCCGCTTGCGCTGCCACTTGGCCAGCAGCTGTTCGCGCGCCTGTTCGGCGAGGGGCGAGCCGGGCTGTCCGGCGATCTCGCGCACCAGCTGGGCGAAGCCGATGTTCGGGTTCTGCACCACCGGCTTCATGCTGTTGACCGGATCGAGCCTGGCGTAGAGGTCCACCGCGTCGAAGATGCGGAAGACCTCCTTGCCGATGTCGTCGCAACGGCGGGTGGCGCGGCCGAGCATCTGTTCGTACAGGATGCGGCTGTTGACGCGGCGCAGGAACACCAGGTTGCTGATCGAGGGGACGTCGATGCCGGTGGTCAGCAGGTCGACGGTCACGGCGATGACCGGGTTGCGCTCGTTGCGGTAGCGGCGGATCAGCTGCAGGGGCTTGTCGGCGGTGCCGGTGATCTTGAGCACGGCATCGTCCTCGACCTCGATGCCCTTGTCGGCGAACGCCTGCTTGAGCAGCCGCACCACCATGTCGGCATGCAGGTCGGTGGCGCAGAAAACGAGGGTCTTGTCCGGGCCGAACGGGTTGACGTGGTCGACCAGCGCGTCGCAGATCACGCGGTTGAAGGACTCGGTGACCACCTTGCGGTTGAATTCGCCGACCTCGAAATCCAGCTCGTCCGGGGCCTTGAACAGGTCCAGGCCCTGGGTCTGCGCGTTGTAGACGGCGACGTCCTCGCCGACCTTGTAGTGGATGCCGTCCTCGCCGAGCCGGGTGCGGATGCGCAGCGCCGGATCGTGGTCCACGAGGTAGCCGTCCAGCACCGCTTCGCGATAGGAATAGACGAAGGCCGGCAGGCCGAAGATTTCGGTGGTGTGCAGGGCCGGGGTTGCGGTGAGGCCGACCTTGACCGCGTCGAAGTGGTCGAGCACGCGGCGATAGCTGGAGATGTAGTCGCGCTGGTCGCGGAAGGCGGCCTCGGTGTCGTTCATCTCGCGGTCGAGCAGGTAGCCGCGGTGGCATTCGTCGACCACGATGCAGTCGTAGGCGTCCACGGGCAGGCCGCCGTCGGCGTCGTGCAGGACGCGCTTGACCAGTCCCTGCACGGTGGCGATGTGCACCCGGGTGTCGGCATCCGGCCGTTGCTCGTCGATTTCCTTGATGCCGAACACGTCGCTGAAGCGCTGCAGCGATTCCATCTGCGTTTCCTTGAACGCATTGGCCGCCTGTTCGCCCAGCGCGGTGCGATCGACCAGGAACAGGATGCGCCGGAAGCGCTGCGCCTTGAGCAGGCGGTAGACCAGGGCGATGCAGGTCCTGGTCTTGCCGGTGCCGGTGGCCATGGCCACCAGCATCGACTGCCGGCCCTCGCGCACGCCCCGCTCGACCGCTTCGATCGCATCGCGCTGGTAGCGACGCAGCGGGAAACCGAAGTCGAAGCCGATATCGTCGAGCTTGCGCTCGGCGGCGGCATGGTCCTGCTTGAGCAGCTCGCGCACGCCGTCGGGCGTGTACCAGCCATCCAGCGCGCGGCGATGGTTCTGCGGACGGCGCAGGTCGCAGAACCAGATGCCGCTGACATCCTTGAACTGCTGCTGGAACGGGCGGCCATTGCTGGCGAACGCCAGCGGCACGCGGAATTGCCCCCAGCGCGCGGCGGCCGGCCTGCCCGACTCGTCGCGCAGGCCCGCGGCATAGCGCCTGGCCTGGTCGATGGAGGCGGACACGTTGCGGCTGCCGCGCTTGGCTTCGACCACGGCCACGCATTCGGTGCCGATGAACAGGGCGTAGTCCGCCGGGCCGCTGTCGGTGGGCCATTCGGCGATGGCCATGGCGCGGTGCGGTTCCGGGCGGGTGCCCTTGCCGTGGCGCAGTTCGCGCGAATCGGCCTCCCAGCCGGCGTCGCGCAGCTGCTGGTCGATCAGTTCGCGGGTGGCGGCTTCGTCCAGTGCGACCAGGGCGGCGGCCTGTTCGGCATGCTGGCGCATGGACGAGAAATGCGCGGCGGGCTGCGTCGCCGCCCTGGCCTGCAGTTCGGCCAATTGCGCCTTGAGCGTGGCGATGGTGGCGTCGCCGTCCTGCGCCAGCGCTTCCCAGAGCCGCGCTTCCTCCTGCGCGCGGTCGCGCTGCTGCGCGATCTCGCCCGCATGCGCCTGTCCGGCCTGGTGCTGCTGCCGGAGTGCCTGCAGCTCCTGCCGCAGTTCCGCGGATTCATCCACGGGCGCGGCGGGCGGCAGGAACGCACCGCCCTTGAAGCCGGCGTCGGCGAAGCTGCGCTGGAACCAGACCCCGAGCTGGTTGGCGATCTTCAGGCCATCGAGTGCGGTGCGATGGTCCCCCCGCAGCTGGTGATTGGCCTCGTTGCCGGCCTTGCGCAGCCAGTGGAACAGATCGGCGGTCTCGCGCGGCAGCCAGCCTTCGCGCTTGAGCCGGGACAGCAGCGTCGCCTGGTTGTCCTCGGCCGCGTCGTAGAGGCCGGCGCGCGCCGCCACCTGCTGCGCCATCAGCTCGGCGAACTGGCGCAGCTTGAGCAGGCAGGTGTTCGGATCCTCGGCGAAATACCGTTCCGCCGCCGCGCCGAGCCGCGCCAGTTCGAGTTCCAGCTTCGCCAGATGGACAAAGTTCGACGACAGTCGCGACATGCCGCGCTTTCCCCCAAGCGAAGCGGATCGGTCAGGGTCGATTGTGCAGGATCGTGCCGTTGAAGGCACGATCGAGCTCGGCCGGGCATGTTCCGCTTACGCGACGCGGCTGCGGCGGGCGCGCTCCAGGTGCACCAACAGCAGCGACACCGCCGCCGGGGTCATGCCGGGGATGCGTTGCGCCTGGCCCACCGTCTGCGGGCGTACGCGTTCGAGCTTCTGCAGCAGCTCGGCCGAGAGGCCGCGCACCTGCGCGTAGTCGAAGCCGTCGGGCACCGGCGTGCCCTCGTTGCGCTGCTGGCGCGCGATCTCGTCGCGCTGGCGCTGCAGGTAGCCGGCGTACTTCGTCTCGATCTCGACCTGCTCGGCCACCTCGGCGTCGACCGGCGATTCCGGCGCGAACGCCTCCAGCGAGGCCAGTCCCGCGTAGTCGAGTTCCGGTCGGCGCAGCAGGTCGAGCGCGCTGTTCTCGCGGCTGAGCTCGATGCCGAGCGTCGCGACCGCCTCGCGGCCGGCGGCATTGGCCGGCGACGCCCACAGGCCGCCGAGGCGCTGCGACTCGCGCGCGATCGCCTCGCGCTTGGCGTCGAAGCGCGACCAGCGCGCGTCGTCGACCAGGCCGAGTTCGCGCCCGGCCGGCGTGAGCCGCAGGTCGGCGTTGTCCTCGCGCAGCTGCAGCCGGTACTCGGCGCGGCTGGTGAACATGCGATAGGGCTCGCCGGTGCCGTGCGTGATCAGATCATCGACCAGCACGCCGAGGTAGGCCTCGTCCCGGCGCGGCGACCACGGTTCCAGCGCGCGCACGAAGCGCGCGGCGTTGACACCGGCCAGCAGGCCCTGCGCCGCGGCTTCCTCGTAGCCGGTGGTGCCGTTGATCTGGCCGGCGAAGAACAGGCCGGCGATCGCCTTGGTTTCCAGCGAGGCCTTCAGCCCGCGCGGATCGAAGAAGTCGTATTCGATCGCGTAGCCCGGGCGCGTAATGTGTGCGCGTTCGAAACCGGTGATCGAACGCACCAGTTCCAGCTGCACGTCGAACGGCAGCGAGGTGGAGATGCCGTTGGGATAGATCTCGACCACGTCCAGCCCTTCGGGCTCGACGAAGATCTGGTGGCTGGGCTTGTCGGCGAAGCGCACCACCTTGTCCTCGATGCTCGGGCAGTAGCGCGGGCCGACGCCCTCGATCTGGCCGGAGTACATCGGCGAGCGGTGCAGGGCGCCGCGGATGATCTCGTGGGTGCGTTCGGTGGTGTGCGTGATCCAGCACGAGACCTGCGCCGGATGGTCGTCGCGCGAGCCCATGAACGAGAACACCGGGCGCGGGTCGTCGCCGGGTTGCTCGGCCATCGCCGCGTAGTCGAGCGTGCGCCCGTCGATGCGCGGCGGCGTGCCGGTCTTGAGCCGGTCGACCCCGAGCGGGCGCTCGCGCAGCCTCGCGGCCAGCGTCGTCGCCGGCGGATCGCCCATGCGCCCGGCGGCGTACTGGGTTTCGCCGATATGCACCTTGCCGGCGAGGAAGGTGCCGGCGGTCAGCACCACCGCGGGCGCGTCGAAGCGCAGGCCGGTGTTGGTGATCGCGCCGCGCACGGCGTCGCCGTCGATGACGAGGTCGTCGACCGCGGACTGGAACACGGTCAGGTTCGGCTGCTGCTCCACGGCGCGGCGGATGAAGGCGCGATACAGCGAACGGTCCGCCTGGCAGCGCGTCGCGCGCACCGCCGGCCCCTTCGAGGCATTGAGCCGCCGCCACTGGATGCCGGCCGCGTCGGCGGCCCTGGCCATGATCCCGCCGAGCGCGTCGATCTCCCGGACCAGGTGCCCCTTGCC
>JAFAEU010000256.1 GCA_023423855.1 Pseudomonadota bacterium
ACCATGACGAACCTGCAACTACCGCCGCTGAGCTCGGCCCACAGCTTGCCGATGTCGCGGTCGTCCTGCGCATCCGTCCATCCCTGCGCGCCCTTGTATTCGACGACGAGGATCCTCCCGTCGTCCAGCGCGCAGACGAAATCCGGCCAGAACCGGCCCGTGGCCTTCTGCAGGAAGAATGCGCAGCCCGGCTTGTTGACCAGGTTGCGCACCCAGTACTTGATCCGGCCCTGCTGCGCCAGCAGGTCGAGCTGCACCGCGCACTCGAACTCCTCCTTGCTGTCGAAGTCGCCGACGCGCCCGTAGTAGTGCCTGCGGAAATCCCACTGGCCGAACCGGCCGTCGTAGTCGCGACCGGGCGCGTAGGCCTGCGGATGGAACTCGAAGGCGAACGAATCGCTCGTCGTCACGCGATCGGCATGCCCTTCGCCGAACAGTGTTTCCTGATAGGCGCTGCCCACCGCCTCGCGGCGCAGGCGGCGGATGGCGTCCTGCAGCAGGCCACGCACGGTGAACTTGAGCTGGTTGGCGCGGGCCAGGCTGAAGCCATCGCGCTGCAGCAGGGCGCGCAACCATGCCGCCACGAAGGCGCGCTTGCTGGCGTGGGTGACGGAGGGTTCGGGCAGGTTGCGGCAGAGCCATGCGGCCAGCCGGGTTTCGTCCCAGTGGTCGGGCTGGTAGCTCAGGCCGAGGTCGCGCTGCAGGCCCGGCAGGAAGCCGATCCTGAGTTTTCCCTCGCCGTCCACGTCGATCTTGCCGCCCTCGGCCACCTTCGACGCGGCGCCGAGGGCGGAGATGTCGTCCTTCGTGGGCGCGGCGTCGTAGCCGGACAGCTCCCACGGGTAATCCAGTGCCTCGGGGTCGTCGAACAGCTGCAGTTCCCCCTGCAGCTTCAGGGCCAGCTGCGGCACGCGCAGGCGTTCGCCGAGCTCGGCGGGCGTCCGGAAGAACTCGACGGCGCTCGTGCGGCTGGCCTCGGCCGCCTGCGCGATGGCGGTGCGAGAGGGCTCGTCCGACACCGTCTGCTGCATGTCCTCCGCCTCGCTTTCGGTCAGCGGCCCGGTGATGGTCAGGGTCTTGCTGCCGCTGTCCCACTTCACCTTGTCCTGTACGGACTCCGGCAGTGCGCTCAGTTTCGGTTTCCTGGGCAGCGGCACGTCGACCGGCTTGAACACCAGCCTCCCGCGCCCGCCGAAATCCAGGGCGTCCTGGCCTTGTTTCTGCGCCGCGACGAACTGGCCCACGTCCTTGCGCTCGAAGCCCGCGCCACGCACCAGCCCGTCGCGCAACTCGTTGGCGACGCGGGTGAAGTCGCCCGAGCGCACGAACGCGTACGATTGGTTCAACGCCGCCGTCTCGCGCGCCTTCGCCTCCGGCTGGCGCAGCACGCGGCCCAGCAGCTGCTCCACGGCCGTGCCGGACTGCTGTGCGCTCAGGCCGACCAGCACGTAGGCGAACGGACAGTCCCAGCCCTCGGCCAGCGCCTTCTGGGTGAGGACGAACTTCACCGGGCAGGCGGGATCGGCGATGCCGAGCCCGAACTCCCTGTCCAGCGCTTCCAGCCCGCGTTCCTCGCCGGTGGCGATGACGATCTCCTCCGGCGGAATGCGCTGGTTCTCGATCAGCTCCTGCCTGACGCGCGCGGTATCGAGCGTTTCCACGCCCTGCCGGCGCGGCTCCGCCTGCACCAGCACCAGCGGCCGCAGGTAGGGCGCGCCACGCCGATGCTCCTCGTCGGCCAGCTTCTGCAGTTCGCCGCGCCGGGCGATGGCGTCGGCCAGGCAGACCTGCCAGTCCGGTTCGGCCTCCAGCAGCACTGGCAGCTTGATCATCTGCTCCAGCTTCAGCTCGGCCGCGCCCACGCTGTGCAGGACGTTGCTGGGCACGTCCTCCAGGTCGGGCGTGGCGGTCAGCTCCATGACGCCGCTGGGGTTGAAGCGCTCGAAGGTGGCGAAGCGGATGTGCGTGCGCGCGTTGTGCGCCTCGTCCACGACCAGGAACGGGCGGCGCAGGCGCAGCACGTTGGCCAGCGAGAACGGCACGGTGCCGTCCTCGTCCTTCAGCAGGCCGTCGCGCTGCGCCGCGGGCAGGTTGTCGAAGTGCTGCATCAGCGCGCCGCTGGACGCGTACACCTTCAGCCCCTGCGTGTTCTCGCGGCTGAACGCCTGCACGGTCGACACGATCACGACCGTGGACGTGTCCAGCGTGGCGCGCGTGATCGCCTTGGCTTCGTCCAGGTCCATCACCGTCACCGCGCCCGCTTCGCGCAGGGCGTGGTGGTAGGGATGGTCGGTCTGGCGCAGCGCCTTCAGGGTCTGCTCGCGGATCGCCTCGCTGGGCACCAGCCACAGCACGACGCTGTGCTCGCTGCGCAGCAGGTGGGTATTGGCCAGCGCCACGGCGCTGGCGGCGAGGAAGGTCTTGCCGCCGCCGGTGGGCACGCGCAGGCAGAAATACGGCATGTCCGTGGCGAAGCCCGGCAGCGGGTGGAACGTCTGGCCCTGCTGCCAGAGTTCCTTCGTCGCCTGGTAGAACGCGGTGTCGGCATCGCCGGTGCGGTGGCAGAGGGCGAAGTACTTCTCCACCGAGTCCAGCACGCGCTGCTGGTAGTCCTTGCGGACGAAGCTGCTCACGGCGACACGTCCAGCGCGTAGGGCGTCTGCCTGAACACGATGCCCTCGCGGTTGAGGCGCGGCGTGCCCAGGCGGCAGGCCGCGGCGTAGACCACGCGCGGACCGTCGTGCCGGGGCAGCAGGTCCAGCACCGGGCCGGTGAGCACGTTGCCGCCGCCCGCCGATTTGTCGCCGAGGATGCCGTTGTAGAGCAGGTAGATCGCGCGACCCCCGTGGACGCCGAGCAGGGGCGACTTGTCCTTTGCCTTGTAGCCGGTCCCGGTTTCCGAGAACCAGACGAACTCGGCCAGCTGCGCGAACGTCACATCCTCGCGGATCTGGCCGTCGGCGGTGAACAGCGGGTCCTTGCTCAGTTTGCAGAACTGGAAGCCGCCGCCGAGGCCTTCGATTTGTTCGGTATTGCTGTTTTCGTACCCGCACGCGACACGTCTGACGCGTTCAGCAGTAACGTCGCGAGCGATGCCTTCATCCATTTCGACAAGGATGAAGCGGCGATTGCCGCCGTCTTCAGCGTTCTGTTTTAAAACGGCGTGTGCGGTTGTGCCGGTTCCGGCGAATGAATCCAGGATAAGACCGTTTGGTGGGACGCAGTAACTTACGATCCTCTGCATGAGCGAGATTGGCTTCGGGAACGCAAATACTCGTTCGTCGAGGATCTCGTCCAGTTCACGTGCGCCAGATTGAGTCTTGAACTCCTGCCAGAAACTCGAAGCAGGCATTCGCTCTTGCGTTTCGGACAGGAATCTCTTCTTTCGGGGCCATCCAGTTGCAGGGTTGGGTGGCCACCAGATGCGGTCCTCGCGAAGTAGCTTTTCGTAGCCGGCTCGATCAGTTATCCACCCTTTGGCAGGATCGGGTTTCCATGTGTTCGTTGTTCCAGGTTGTTCCATGCAGTAGTCATGAAGGTTAGGGCGCTCTGAGGCCGTAGCCTTTCCCTTCAGTGGATCGGTGACGTATGGGCCGCGCGGATCGTTGTCAGAGTTCCTGAAGCCGGAGCGATCGATGACACGGCCTTCGATGCGAGCTACGGAAGTTTTCCCATATACGAAGATGTGTTCGTGATCAGGAGAGAGATATGTTTTGACACGGTTGTCCGTGTTTCTGGTGTTCCAAGCGATGGATGCAATCCGATTGCCGATACCGAACACCTCGTCCATCAGTAGTCGAAGATGGCCGGCTTCTATGTCATCAAGGGAGACCAGAATGACGCCATCGTCGCGCAGGAATTGCTTCAGCAACACCAGCCGCGGATACATCATGCAGAGCCAGCGGTCGTGGCGGTCCAGCGTCTCGCCTTCCTTGCCCACCACTTCGCCCAGCCAGCGGCGGATTTCCGGGCTGTTGACGTTGTCGTTGTAGACCCAGCCCTCGTTGCCGGTGTTGTACGGCGGGTCGATGTAGATGCACTTCACCTGCCCCGCGTAGCGCGGCAGCAGGGCCTTGAGCGCATGCAGGTTGTCGCCCTGGACAATCAGGCTGCCGCTCTCCGCGTCGCCGCATGACAGGGCGGGCACCGGCTCCAGCAGCCGGTAGGGCACGTCCCTGTGGTGCTTCACCACCGCCTGCTTGCCGATCCAGTCGAGGACGGGCATCTAGCGCGACTCCGCCTGCCGGCGGCCGCGGGCGACGCAATCCGGCAATGGTTCGGGGAGGGACGGGGGCATGGACCCGGGGCGCAAGCGCAACGAGCCCGAATGAAAGCAAAACTTTCAATGAAAGGAAAGCATTTCTTTCATTGCGAAAGCGGCGCTTGCCTACCGTCCATGGCCATGGACAAGGAGAAAACCGACTTCGCCCGCCGCCTGCGCGCGGCGCTGCACGATGCGGGGATCGAGGCCAGCGCGTCGGTGCTGGAGAAGCGCTTCAATTCCCGCTACGACGGCG
>JAFAEU010000286.1 GCA_023423855.1 Pseudomonadota bacterium
CTTCATCTCTACGCGGCCCTGTTGCGCCAAGCCGGTCCCTGCGTCGCCCCGATCCGCCCCCTCACGCAAACGCGTCGGTCGCCCGCACCAGTGCGTCGGTGTTCTCCGGCTCGAACGCGGAATGGCCGGATGCGGGCGTGATCACCAGCTCCGCCTTGGGCCAGACCTTGTGCAGGTCCCAGGCATTCTGCACCGGGCAGACCACGTCGTAGCGGCCATGCACGATCACCCCGGGGATGCCGGCGATGCGGTAGGCGTCGCGCAGCAGCTGGTCGTCGACCTCGAAGAAGCCCTTGTTGACGAAATAATGGTTCTCGATGCGCGCGAAGGCGAGCGCGAACGCCGCGTCCTCGTGTCCGCTGACGAAGTCCTGGTCCACGTGCAGGAACGAGGTCGCGCCTTCCCACACGCTCCACGCGCGCGCGGCGGCGAGCCGGGTGGCTTCGTCGTCCGAGGTCAGGCGCCTGTGGAAGGCGCTGACCAGGTCGCCGCGCTCGTCTTCGGGAATCGCCGCGATGTAGTGCTCCCACGGCTCGGGGAACAATCGCGACGCGCCTTCCTGGTAGAACCACTGCAGCTCCCAGTGGCGCAACATGAAGATGCCGCGCAGCACCAGTTCGGTCACGCGCAGCGGGTGCGCCTGCGCGTAGGCCAGCGCCAGGGTCGAGCCCCAGGAGCCGCCGAAGACCTGCCAGCGCTCGATGCCGAGCGTCTCGCGCAGCTTCTCGATGTCGGCCACGAGGTCCCAGGTGGTGTTGTCGACGAGGTCGGCGTGCGGCGTGGAACGGCCGGAGCCGCGCTGGTCGAACAGCACGATCCGGTACTTCGCCGGATCGTGGAAGCGGCGCATCTTGGCGTTGCAGCCGCCGCCCGGACCGCCGTGCAGCAGGACCACCGGCTTGCCCTTCGGGTTGCCGCACTGCTCGTAATAGAGCGCGTGGCGATCGTCGACCTGCAGCATGCCGGTGTCGAAGGGTTCGATCTCGGGGTACAGCGTGCGCATGGCGTCGCCTTCGATGGGAGGGTGTGTCCACAGTCTAGCCGGCAGATCACCCTTCAGTCCGGCAGGCGGCCCAGGGTGACGCGATCGCGGTCTTCGAGGTCGCGGTGGGTGGCGACGTCGACGAAGCCCGTCGCGTGCAGCAGCGCGCGCACCGCCTCGCCCTGCGTCCAGCCGTGCTCGAACAGCAGCCAGCCGCCCGCCAGCAGGTGCGCGGGCGCGGCGGCGACAATGGCGCGGATCGCGTCGAGGCCGTCGCGGCCCGAGGACAGCGCCAGCGGCGGTTCGTGGCGCAGGTCGCCCTGCGACAGGTGCGGATCGCCCTCGGCGATGTAGGGCGGGTTGCTGGCGACCAGGTCGAAGCGGCGGCCCTGCACGGCGCCGAACCAGTCGCCGAGGTGGAAGCTGACGTTGGCCAGGCCGGCGGCCTGCGCATTGGCGCGCGCGACCGCGAGCGCGGCGGCGCTGGCATCGGTGGCAGCCACCGCCGCGCGCGGGCGCTCGCTGGCCAGCGCCAGCGCGATCGCGCCACTGCCGGTGCCCAGGTCGGCCAGATGCAGGTCGCGGTCGGCGGGCAGCCGCGCCAGCGCGAGTTCGACCAACCGCTCGGTCTCCGGGCGCGGGATCAGGGTGTCGGGGGTGAAGGCGATGTCGAGCGTCCAGAAGCCACGGCGGCCGCAGAGGTAGGCGACCGGTTCGCCCGCCAGGCGCCGGGCCAGCAGGTGCTCGAACCGGGCGGCGTCGACGTCGGCCACGCCGTCGCTGCCGTGGGCGTAGAGCCAGCTGCGCGGCTGCCCCAGCGCGTGCGCGAGCAGCCATTCGGCTTCGGACGGGTCGACCCGCCGGCGCGCGGTCTCGAGCAGGCTGCGGACGGTCGGGGGGAGCGGCGGGGACGGCATCGCGGCATCGTAGGGCAAGCCCGAAGCACAAAAAAATGAAGGCGGCCGAAGCCGCCTTCAAAGATTCCGTACCACGTGTGGGAGGGAGGAAACGGATACGGAACTCGGCTGGATCGGCGTCTGCGACGCGCGGTCCGAAACCCTGCCCTGCCCCAGCCCGATGCCTTCCCGGCCACCGCGCCAGACTGCAGCGCATGGATTGAATATGCTGCAGCGCAAAATCGATTGCAAGCGTATTCATGGCCCGGAAACCGGGGAAATGCGCCTATTTTGATTGATTGTATCAATTGAATATATAATTTCATTCGATTTTGAAAATCAATAGTCTCAACCTATCATTTCTCCATCGATCCGATTACTGGATCGAATGCCGCGCTCCCACTCCAACGAGGTGCTCCATGTCCCTGATCAACACCGAAATCCAGCCGTTCAAGGCCTCCGCCTACCAGAACGGCGAGTTCATCGAAGTCACCGACGCCAGCCTGAAGGGCAAGTGGTCGGTCCTGATCTTCATGCCGGCCGCCTTCACCTTCAACTGCCCGACCGAGGTCGAGGACGCCGCTGACCACTACGCCGAGTTCCAGAAGCTGGGCGCCGAGGTCTACATCGTCACCACCGACACCCATTTCTCGCACAAGGTGTGGCACGAGACCTCCGCCGCGGTGGGCAAGGCCCAGTTCCCGCTGGTCGGCGACCCGACCCACCAGCTGACCCGCGCCTTCGGCGTGCACATCGAAGAAGAAGGCCTGGCCCTGCGCGGCACCTTCGTGATCAACCCGGAAGGCGTGGTCAAGACCGTCGAGATCCACGACAACGCCATCGCCCGCGACGTCACCGAGACCCTGCGCAAGCTCAAGGCCGCGCAGTACGTCGCCGCGCACCCGAACGAAGTCTGCCCGGCCAAGTGGAAGGAAGGCGAGAAGACGCTCAAGCCGTCGCTCGACCTTGTCGGCAAGATCTGATCCACCGCGCCACCGCCGTTCCCCGCCCCGTGCCGCACCTTGCGGCGCGGGAGCGGATCGGAGCCGATGCACGGCCCAGCCCGCCGGGCGCATCCCTCTCCCTCCCGCCCGGCCAGCCACGGCCCGCGTCGGCTCCGATCCGCTTCCGCACCAGGCAACGCTGAAAAAGTGTCGTCGTCCCCGCGAAGGCGGGGACCCGGTGTCTTCAGGCCTCTGAAGGACAAAGACGCTGGATCCCCGCCTTCGCTGGGATGACGAGCCAGGCGCATTGCCCGGCGCTGCCTTCCTCCCCCAGGAGTCACTCCCATGCTCGACCAGGATCTCAAGACCCAGCTCAAGGCCTATCTCGAACGCCTGCAGCGCCCGGTGGCGATCATCGCCTCGGTCGACGATGGCGAAAAGTCGAGGGAGATGCTGGACCTGCTGGAGGACATCCGCAGCCAGTCGGACAGGATCACCGTCGAGCTGCGCCGCGACGACGGCGAGCGCATCCCTTCGTTCGCGCTGACCTCGCCCGGCCATGACATCCGGGTCCGCTTCGCCGGCCTGCCGATGGGCCACGAGTTCACCTCGCTGGTGCTGGCGCTGCTGCAGGTCGGCGGGCATCCGTCCAAGGCCGGCGCCGAACTGATCGAGCAGGTGGCGAACCTCGAAGGCGAGTTCCGCTTCGAGACCTACTACTCGCTGTCGTGCCAGAACTGCCCGGACGTGGTGCAGGCGCTGAACCTGGCCGCGGTGCTCAACCCCAACATCTCGCACGTCGCCATCGACGGCGCGCTGTTCCAGGACGAGGTCGAGGCGCGCGAGGTCATGTCGGTGCCGACGATCTTCCTCAACGGCGAACCCTTCGACCAGGGCCGGATGACCCTGGAGCAGATCGTCGCCCGGCTCGACACCGGCGCTTTGAGACGCGAGGCGGCGAAGATCGCGAACAAGGACGCATTCGACGTGCTGGTGGTCGGCGGCGGTCCCGCGGGCGCCGCGGCGGCGATCTACGCCGCGCGCAAGGGCATCCGCACCGGCGTCGTCGCCGAGCGCTTCGGCGGCCAGGTGCTCGACACCATGGCGATCGAGAACTTCATCTCGGTGCAGCACACGGAAGGGCCGAAGCTCGCCGCGGCGCTGGAGCAGCACGTACGCGAGTACGACGTCGACGTGATGGACCTGCAGCGCGCGACGCAGCTGGTGCCCGCCGGTGTCGACGGCCTGGTCGAGGTGAAGCTCGACAACGGCGCCTCGCTGAAGTCCAAGGCTATCGTCCTCTCCACCGGCGCACGCTGGCGGCAGATCGGCGTGCCCGGCGAGGACCGGTACCGCAACAAGGGCGTGGCTTACTGCCCGCACTGCGACGGCCCGCTGTTCAAGGGCAAGCGCGTGGCGGTGATCGGCGGCGGCAACTCCGGGGTCGAGGCGGCGATCGACCTGGCCGGCATCGTCGGCCACGTCACCCTGATCGAATTCGACGCGAAGCTGCGCGCCGACGAAGTGCTGCAGCGCAAGCTGCGCAGCCTGAAGAACGTCCGTATCGTCGTCTCGGCGCAGACCACCGAAGTGCTGGGCGACGGCAGCCGGGTCACCGGCCTGGTCTACAAGGACCGCACCGGCGGCGATGCGCACCGGATCGAACTGGAGGGCGTGTTCGTGCAGATCGGCCTGCTGCCCAATACCGAATGGCTCAAGGGCACGGTGGACCTGTCGCCGCGCGGCGAAATCCTCGTCGACGACCGCGGCCAGACGAGTGTGGCGGGCGTGTTCGCCGCCGGCGACTGCACCACGGTGCCGTACAAGCAGATCGTGATCGCGATGGGCGAAGGCTCGAAGGCCGCGCTGGCGGCGTTCGACCACCTGATCCGCGCCTCGGCGCCGGTCGAACCGGTGGAAGCCCAGGCGGCCTAGCGTGATGCACCGTCCCTTGTCATCTCGGGCGCAGCGAGAGATCTGCCCCAGAACGGGATTCCTCCCCCGGATCAGGTCCGGGGTCGGAATGACAACGGGCCGCGGTATTCGCGAACGGGTCTGGAACACGCTACGCGAAGGCCACTGACGCATGAACCTGCGCGACCTCAAGTACCTGATCGCGGTCGCCGACCACCGCCACTTCGGCCGCGCGGCCGCGGCCAGCTTCGTCAGCCAGCCGACGCTGTCGACCCAGGTCCGCAAGCTCGAGGACGAACTCGGCGTATCGCTGATCGAGCGCGCGCCGCGCAAGGTGATGCTGACGCCGATCGGGGTGGAGATCGTCGAGCGCGCGCGCCGGGTGGTGTCGGAAATCGAGCAGATGAAGGAAGCCGCGCGCCGCAGCCAGCGGCCCGGGGCCGGCGTGGTGCGGCTGGGCATCTTCCCCACCCTCGGCCCCTACCTGTTGCCGCACGTGGTGCCGCCGATCCGCGAGCGCTTCCCCGACCTGCAGCTGCTGCTGGTCGAGGAGAAGAGCGACGAACTGCTGGCGCGGCTGCGCGACGGTCGGCTCGACGCCGCGATCCTCGCCCTGCCGCTGCACGACGACCAGCTGCACCACGAGTACCTGTTCGAAGAGCCGTTCCTGCTCGCCGTGCCGGAACCGCACCGGCTGGCGCAGCGCGGCGCGCTGACCATCGACGACCTGGCGCAGGAAAACCTGCTGCTGCTCGAGGATGGCCACTGCCTGCGCAGGCAGACACTGGACGTGTGCCAGCTCGCCGGCGCGCACGAGAAGACCGAGTTCCGCGCCACCAGCCTGGAGACGCTGCGGCAGATGGTCGCCGCCAACGTCGGCATCACCCTGCTGCCGGCGCTGGCGGTGCAGCCGCCGGTGGCGCACCCGCCGAACATCCGCCTGCTGTCGTTCAGCGGCGCGCAGCCGAGCCGGCGGATCGCGATGTTCTGGCGGCGCAGCTCGGCGATGTCGGACTTCCTCGGCCGGCTGGCGACGACGTTCCGCGCCCTGCCCCCGGAGCTGCTGGCCAATCCCATGACCGCCACCGCGCGCGCGCGCCACGCGCCTCCGCCGGACATGCTCTGACCGGCGGGCCACGCAAGGGCCTTCGGCCGCCCTCCACCTCACCCAGGAAGCAGCTGCAGCCGCGACCGGGGAACGGACCCGGGAAGCGGCCGCGCCCGAAGTCGGAGCGCCGGGCCGGGACCCCTTGAAGCCCCGCGGCCGGAGCGCTACGGTAGCTTCCACCACGAAGCGGGCGACGCGCCGGACGCGCCGTCCGTTTTTCTTTGGGCGCGGCCCTCGCCGCCGCGCCCCCCTCACAAGGAGACACCGACATGACCACCCCAGCCAGCGGCCTGCCGCCTTCGATCGTCGTTTCGCGCCGCGACGCCGCGCGCCTGGAAGCCCTGCTCGATGCGCCGCAATGGCAGCACGACGCCACCGCCGAGGCCCTGCTCGGCGAACTCGCCCGCGCCGACATCGTCGACGACGCCGACATGCCCGCCGGCGTGGTCGGCATGCATTCGCGGGTCGAGTGCGTCGACGACAACAGCGGCGAGCGCCACCAGCTCACCCTGGTCTTCCCGCACGAGGCCGACGCGGGCGCCGGCAGGATCTCGATCCTGGCGCCGGTGGGCAGCGCCCTGCTCGGGCTGGCGGTCGGCCAGTCGATCGACTGGAACACGCCGCAGGGCCGCACGCTGCGCCTGCGCGTCACCGAAGTCCACCCGGGCGGACACTGACCCCGCATGTCGCTGCGCGCACTGGCGCTGGCCGGGCTGCTGCTTGGCGCGATCGGCTGGTGGTTCTCGCCGTATTCGCCGCGCACGCCTGCCGCGCCGGCGACAGTCCCCGGCGCGGACATCGCCTGCCCGCTGCCGACCGCCGCCGGTCCCGCCGCCGGCCCGCTGCAGACCGAGGTGCCGCGGGGCCTGCAGCCCTTCCGCCTGCAGGCCGGCACGTTGACGCCTCTGGCCGGCTTCCGCATCGAGGCGCGCGTGCTCTCGCGCGAGGACTATTCCATCGGCCGCGAAGCCGACTTCTCGCCGACCGACCTCGCGCTCGGCTGGCAGCGCATGCGCGAGGACGCGGTACTCGCGCGCCTGGACATCAGCCAGTCCTCGCGCTGGTACCGCTACCGATGGCGCGGCGAACCGCCGCTGCCGCCGCCCGAAATCGTCCGCAGCAGCGCCAACATGCACATGATCCCGTCGAGCCCGGAGGTGGCCCGCGCGCTGCGCGCGGTCCGCAGGGACGACACGGTGCGCATCGACGGCTGGCTGGTGCAGGTCGATGCGCCCGACGGTTGGCGCTGGCGCAGTTCCCTGTCGCGCGACGACACCGGCAACGGTGCCTGCGAACTGGTCTACGTCTGCGCGATCGCGACGCGCTGACGCGCCGATGCTGTTGTGGGAACGCCTGAAGGCGCGCCTGCAGGTGCCGCGGCCGGTTCGCGCGGCCCTACCGGCTTCAGCCGGCGATGCCGACCGGACAGCTGACCCCGGTGCCGCCGAGGCCGCAATAGCCCGCGGGATTCTTCGACAGGTATTGCTGGTGCTCATCCTCGGCGTAGAAGAACGTCGGCGCCGGGAACACGATGTCGGTGGTGATGTCGCCGAGGCCCGCCTCGCGCAGGCGTTGCCCGAACGCGTCGCGGCTGTGCAGCGCCTGCGCGTACTGGTCTTGACTGTCGCAATGGATGACGGAGCGGTACTGGGTGCCGACGTCGTTGCCCTGGCGCATGCCCTGGGTCGGGTCGTGGCTCTCCCAGAACGCCTTGAGCAGGGTCGCGAACGGCAGCTTCGCGGCGTCGTACACCACCAGCACGACCTCGGCGTGGCCGGTCTGGCCGGAGCAGACCTCGCGATAGGTCGGGTTGGGCGTGGCTCCGCCGGCATAGCCGACCGCCGTCGTGGCCACGCCCGGCAGCGACCAGAACTTGCGCTCCGCGCCCCAGAAACAGCCCATGCCGAACTGCACCCGCGAAAGCCCCTCGAAGGCATCGCGCAGCGGCGCGCCGAGCACGTGGTGGCGATTGCGCAGCGGCATTTCCTCCGCGCGCCCGGGCAGGGTCTCGCCCGGCTGCGGCAGGCGCTGTTTCCAGGCACCGATTCCGATCATCGTCGTCGCTCCGAAGGACTGTCTCCGATGTGCGGCCGTCCGGCGGCACTTCAACCCGGGCGGCCCTGTCACTCCGGCAAACGAGTCCGTCGGTCGGGGCTACGCCCCCGACGCGCTGCAGGCGCGGACCTGGCGCGTCGGGGGCCTAGCCCCGACCTACCCTCGCCCAACCGCGCCTAGCTGAAGACCGCCGGCGCGACCTGCACGCAGTTGCGGCCATGGGCCTTGGCCGAATACAGCGCGCGATCGGCGCGTTCGAGCGCGGCGTCCGGCGTTTCCTCGTGCTCGAGCCGGGTGGCGACGCCAACGCTGACCGTCAGCCGCAGCGGCTGGCCGCTCCAGTCCAGGTGCAGGTTCTCCACCGCCATGCGCAGTTGTTCGGCGATCACGCGCGCGGCCGCGCCGCTGCGGCCGGGCAGGATGGCGATGAACTCCTCGCCGCCGTAGCGGCCGAACAGGTCGCCCTCGGACAGCGCGCCGCGCAGCGCCATCGCCACGTTGCGCAGGCAGAAGTCGCCGCAGGCGTGGCCGTGGCGATCGTTGACCGACTTGAAATGGTCGAGGTCGATGAACAGGATCGAGGCCGGCTGCTGCACGCGCGCGCCCTCGCTGAAGGTCCGCGCCAGCCACTGGTCGATCGTGCGCCGGTTGAGGCTGCCGGTCAGCGCGTCGAGTTCGGCCGAGCGGCGCAGGTTCACCGCCGCCACCGCCTGGTCGACGTGCAGCAGCGTCAGCCGCGCGAAATCGGAGGCGAGCGACAGCTCCTCGGTGGTGAAGCCGTCGGCGCCCGCGCGCTGCAGCAGCAGCACGCCCCAGGCCGGCGCCCGGATCTGCAACGGCACCACCGCCTCGATCGCGACGATCGACGGCCGCCCCTCCATCGTCACCGGCTGCTGCAGCGCGATGGCGTTGGCGGCCTGCCGCTTCAGCGCCAGCTCGCGCTTGCCGACCTGCGCCTTCACCGGCTCCATGCACTCGGCCGGATCGACCACCAGCAGGTCGTGGCCGTGGTAGCCCCGGGCCGCGACCGCACAGCGTTCGACCGGCAGCAGCGGCATCAGGCGATCCAGCAGAAGGCGGAACGCCGTCCACTGGATGTCCCCGACCGGCAGCAGGCGCAGTTTTGCCTGCAGTTCGGCCACGAGGTCGGAGCGGGCGGCCTCGCGCTGCATGCGGCGCTCGGTGTCGGCGCGCGCGAGCAGTTCGCGGTCGCGCTGGTGGCGGTATTCGCCGATGCGGCCGATCAGGCCGACCGAGAGGATCGCCACGCCCATCACGATGCCCATCTGGTAGCCGTAGCGGACCGGCACGGTATCGAGCAGGTGGCCGCGCGTGGACAGTTCGACCATCACCACGCCGACCACGGTCAGCACCGTCAGCACGGCCAGGGGCCACGCCATCAGCACGCGGCGGCGGGCGGCATCGACGAGGATCACCAGGCCCAGCAGCAGGGCCAGGCTGAACAGCACCATCTGCACGTGCTGCAGCACGATGGCCACCTGCGGCACGTTGAGCAGGCAGACCGCGGCCACCGCCACCAGCCCCAGCGACGCGCGATCGACGATGCGCTT
The DNA here is from genome assembly GCA_023423855.1 of Pseudomonadota bacterium. Lineage (GTDB taxonomy): Bacteria > Pseudomonadota > Gammaproteobacteria > Xanthomonadales > Xanthomonadaceae > Luteimonas. The sequence continues at coordinate 9,471 of JAFAEU010000286.1, forward strand.
GCGCAACGGGCGCTCCTGGCCTGCGTCCGCGTACTGCAGCAGCATCTGCAGCCAGGCCGCGCACAGCAGCAGCGCGAGCGCGCTCACGCCCTGCAGCCGCCAGAACGCGAACTCGCGCAGTCCGGGCAGCTGGTACAGGTGGCCGTTGACCGCCGCCATCGTCAGCAGCGCGACCAGGGTGAAGGCGAACAGCGCGAGGAACAGCCGGTCGCGCGCGGCCGAGAACAGCGCCAGCGCCAGCAGCCCGATGGTGAACAGGCTGGCGTAGATCATCGCGCTGGCGGCCACCCCGTACTGCTCCAGGCGCGTTGCCTGGGTTTCGCTCATCACCCGCGGGTGCAGGGTGCGCCGCACTGTGCCCACCGCATGCAGTTCGACTTCGACCGGCCCGCTCCAGTCCACGGGCAGGGGAAACAGGAAGCCGCTCGGCAGCACGCCTTCGCTCCCGTCCGGCGAGAAGAAGCCCAGCTCCCGGCTGCGCCACCGGTCGCGCTGCAGCCAGACCGATTCGACCGCGTCGCGCTCCAGCCGCACCACCCAGCGCGAGCCGTCGCCGCCGCCCTCCGGCAGGTCGAACCGCAGCAATGCCGCCGCCGTGCCCCCGCCCTCCGACGGCAGCAGCGGGACACCCTCGCCATCGGCGGAGGTCGCCATCGGCACGCCGACCGCGACCGGGACGCCCGATTCCTGTGGCACCACCCCCGCGATGGCCACGGCGAACAGGCCCAGCAGCAGGGCCAGGCAGACTGCGATCAGTCCTTCGTGGTGCCTGCCATCAGCGTTGCGCGGACCGTGATTCAGGGGACGTCTCCCACTGTCGCCATCGGCATGCGCCCCCGGCGCCGGCCCGGCCGTTGACCCGGCGGGGATCGACGCAACTGCGACACGGGCAACCGCCCGGCGATGTGACTGCCTCCAGACATCCTGGCTCTCCTGCGCCTTCTACTGCTGAAGCAAACTCCGTGCCGCCAAAGCCTGTCGTACGTCACATTATCCGCCATCTCCGGGGCCGGAGAACCCCCGGGAAGCCTCGACAAGACCCCCGGGAAGGGCCCGGGGGGCGCCGGCGCCGGCTCGGCTACACTGTCGTTTTGCCCCCAAAGCGCTTCATGACCAGTCCCCCTCCGGCTGCCCGCGGGCCTGCGGCCTCCCCGGACGCCGCCGCGTCGGCCGCCCGCAACGACTTCATCCGCCAGATCGTCCGCGACGACCTCGCGAACGGGAAACACGCGGCCATCCGGACCCGGTTCCCGCCCGAGCCCAACGGCTACCTGCACATCGGCCACGCCAAGGCGATCTGCCTGGATTTCGGCATCGCCGAGGAATTCGGCGGCGCGTGCAACCTGCGCTTCGACGACACCAACCCGGCGAAGGAGGACCCCGAGTTCGTGCGGGCGATCCAGGACGACGTGCGCTGGCTCGGCTTCGACTGGGCCGAACTGCGCCACGCCTCGGACTATTTCGAGGTCTACGCGCTCGCCGCCGAGAAGCTGATCGCCCAGGGTGACGCCTTCGTCTGCGACCTGACCCCCGAGCAGGTGCGCGAATACCGCGGCACATTGACCGAACCGGGTCGCAATTCGCCCTACCGCGACAGGTCGGTCGAGGAAAACCTCGACCTGTTCCGCCGCATGCGCGCCGGCGAGTTCCCCGACGGCGCCCGCACCCTGCGCGCCAAGATCGACATGGCCAGCGGCAACATCAACCTGCGCGACCCGGCCCTGTACCGGATCAAGCACATGCCGCACCCGATCGCCGGCGAGGGCTGGTGCATCTACCCGATGTACGACATCGCCCACGCGCTGGGCGACGCCATCGAGGGCATCACCCATTCGCTGTGCACGCTGGAGTTCGAGGACCACCGGCCGCTGTACGACTGGTGCGTGGACAAGGTCGACCTGGCGCATTCGCCGGAACTGCTGGCACCGCTGACCGCAAAGGGCCTGCCGAACGTCGCCGCCAAGCCACGGCAGATCGAGTTCTCGCGGCTCAACATCAACTACACGGTGATGAGCAAGCGCAAGCTGGTGGCGCTGGTGGGCGACGGCCTGGTCGACGGCTGGGACGACCCGCGCATGCCGACCCTGCAGGGCCTGCGCCGCCGTGGCTACACGCCGGCGTCGCTGCGGCTGCTGGTGGACCGCGTCGGCATCAGCAAGCAGAACTCGGTGATCGACTTCTCGGTGCTGGAAGGCGCGCTGCGCGACGACCTCGACGCGCACGCGCCGCGGCGCATGGCCGCGATCGACCCGCTCAAGCTCGTGCTCGCCAACCTGCCCGAAGGCCACGAGGAAACGCTCGTGTTCGCCAACCATCCCAAGGACGAGTCCTTCGGCACGCGCGAGGTGCCGTTCTCGCGCGAGCTGTGGATCGAGCGCGAGGACTTCGCCGAAGTCCCGCCCAAGGGCTGGAAGCGGCTGGTGCCGGGCGGCGAAGTGCGCCTGCGCGGCGCCGGCATCGCGCGCGTGGACGAAGTGGTGAAGGACGCCGCCGGCAACGTGGTGGAACTGCGCGGCTGGCTCGATCCCGAATCGCGTCCCGGCATGGAGGGCGCGAACCGCAAGGTCAAGGGCACGATCCACTGGGTGAGCGCGAAGCACGCGGTCGAGGCCGAGATCCGCCTCTACGACCGCCTGTTCTCGGTCGCCGATCCCGACGACGAAAGCGGGGGCAGGACCTACCGCGACCACCTCAACCCGGATTCGAAGCGCAGCGTGCGCGGCTACGTCGAACCCGCCGCCGCCGCCGCCGCGCCGGAGCAGTCGCTCCAGTTCGAGCGCCTGGGCTATTTCGTCGCCGACCGCCGCGACCATCGCGGCGACGTGCCGGTATTCAACCGCAGCGTGTCCCTGCGCGACACCTGGGCCGACAAATCCTGAGGAGACACCGGATGCGCATCGCCACCCTGCTGCCGTCCGCGCTGCTCGCGCTGCTGCTCGCGGCCTGCGCCGCACCGGTGTCCGACGCCGCGCCCGGGCCGACGCCGGCGCCGCAGGTGTCGGGCATCGCGCGCATCGGCGCCGACTCGCCCGATTTCTCCTGCAAGGTCGCCGGCGACTGCGCAGTGAAGAACGTCGGCAACTGCTGCGGCTACTTCCCCGCCTGCGTCAACAAGGACAGCCCGGTGGACCCGGACGCGGTGCGCGCCGAATGCGCGCGCACGGGCATGTCCTCGGTCTGCGGTTGGCAGGACATCCAGGCCTGCGACTGCGTGCAGGGCCGCTGCCAGCCGCCCCCCGGCCCGCTGGAGGCGGATCGCTGATGCTCTACGCGCAGGTCCACCTGACGCTTCCGGCCTGGGTGCACGAGCACGTCGACGCGACGCGCGCCTATCCCGGCGACGAGGCCAAGGTCGCGCTGGCGATCGAACTGTCGCGGCTCAACATCGAGGCCGCCAGCGGCGGGCCGTTCGGCGCGGCGGTGTTCAATGCCGACGACGACCGCATCGTCTCGATCGGCGTCAACCGCGTGCTGCCGCAGAGCTGCTCGGTCGCGCACGCCGAGACGATGGCGTACATGCTGGCGCAGCAGCGGCTGCAGCGCGCGCGCCTGAACCGCGACCTCGACGACAACGCCATCGGCCGCTTCGTGCTCGCCACCTCGTCGCAGCCCTGCTGCCAGTGCTACGGCGCCACCGTCTGGGCGGGCATCGACCGGCTGCTGATCGGCGCGCGCTCGGAGGACGTGGAAGCGCTCACGCCGTTCGACGAAGGCCCGCTGCCGGCCGACTGGATCGGCGAACTGCAGCGTCGCGGCATCGAGGTGGTGCGCGACCTGCACCGCGACGCGGCGCGCGAGGTGCTGCGCCGCTACGGCGAATCCGACGCCGGGCGTTATTGATGCCGCTGCCCGCGGCCTGACGCATGAACGGCCTGCTGTGCTATTGCCGCGCCGGCTTCGAGCCCGACCTCGCGGCCGAACTCGGCGATCGCGCCGCGGACGCGGGCATCGCCGGATACGCGCGCGCCATGCGCGGGGAAGGCTACGTACTGTTCCTCGCCGACGACGACGCGGCGCCCGCGCGCCTGCCCTGGCGGGACCTGGTGTTCGCGCGCCAGTCGGTCGCGCTGTTCGCGGAGCTGCGCGACCTCGATCCGCGCGACCGGATCACGCCGATGCTCGGGGCGATCGTCGCCACGATCCGCACGCCGGCGGCAGCGCCGCCGTTCGGCTCGCTGTGGGTGGAGCATCCCGATTCCGATGCCGGCAAGCCGCTGTCGGGGCTGGCGCGCAGCTTCGGCAACGCGCTGCGCCCGGCCCTGCGCAAGCGCGGCCTGCTCGCCGCGCGCGACGAACCGCTTCTGCCGCGCCTGCAGGTCTGCTTCGTCGCCGGCGATCATGCCCTGCTCGCGCGCGCCGACCCCGCCGCCACCGCGCCGTGGCCGCTCGGCGTGCCGCGGCTGAAGCTGCACGCCGACGCGCCGTCGCGCTCCGCGCTCAAGCTCGAGGAAGCGCTGGCCTGCCTGCTCGACGACGCGCAGCGCCACGAACTGCTGCGCCCCGGCATGACCGCGGCCGACCTCGGCGCGGCGCCCGGCGGCTGGACCTGGATCCTCGCCCGCCACGGCCTGCGCGTCAGCGCGATCGACAACGGCCCGCTGCGCCCGCACGTGCTCGACACCGGCCTGGTCGAACACCTGCGCGCCGATGGCTTCCGCTGGCAGCCGCAGCGGCCGCTGGACTGGATGGTCTGCGACATGGTCGAACAACCCTCGCGCGTCGCCCGCCGCATGGGCGAGTGGTTCCGCGAAGGCTGGTGCCGGCACGCGGTCTTCAACCTCAAGCTGCCGATGAAGAAGCGCTGGCAGGAAACGCGCCTGTGCCTGGACCTGTTTCGCGACACTGCCGGCAGGCCGCTCGAGATCCGCGCGAAGCAGCTCTACCACGACCGCGAGGAAATCACGGTCCTCGCCAGGCGCGGGGCCGGCGCCTGAACGCGAGGCGGCGGGCGGGTCGCGCTTGACGCCTGTTTCATTGGGTGCTGCCGAGCATGGGGCCTCCCAACGTCCGGGAGTCCTCCCA
>JAFAEU010000145.1 GCA_023423855.1 Pseudomonadota bacterium
ACGCGGTCCCGCGCAAGGGGCTGCCTTCGGCGGTGTCGTTCCGCAAGTGGACGGCAGCCGCGCTGGCGGGCCGCATCCGCGAGGCCGACCTCGCGATCCGCGTCGTCGGCAGCAAGGAAGGCCGCGCACTCAACCGCCATTACCGCGGCAAGGACTACGCCACCAACGTGCTCAGCTTCCCGGCCGAGCTGCCGGAGGGCCTGCCCGAGGGCGTGAAGCTGCCGCTGCTGGGCGACCTGGTGATCTGCGCGCCGGTGGTCGCGCGCGAGGCGCGCGAGCAGGGCAAGCCGCTCAACGCCCACTACGCGCACCTGACCGTCCACGGCGTGCTGCACCTGCTGGGCTGGGACCATGACGACGAACGCGAGGCCGAGGCGATGGAACAGCTCGAACGCGGGATCCTCGCCGGGCTGGGCATTGCCGATCCCTATCTCGACCCCGGCGAGCCATGAAGTCCAACGGCTTGTTCTCCCGCCACGACCCGCGCCCGGCCCCGGCTGGGCATCGTTGACGCCGGCGATGTAGACTTTCCCGGCCGCCCCATGCGGCCTCTTGCGAATCAAATACTTACTGCAATGTCCGAGGACGACAGTAGCAGCGCCTCCGAAACTCCGGAAAAACGGCGCACCTGGCTGGAGCGGCTCAGCTCCGCGATTTCCGGCGAACCCAGCACCCGCGACGACCTGGTCGAGCTGCTGCGCGACACCCAATCCGACGGCCTGATCGAGGCCGACACCCTGCGGATGATGGAGGGCGCGCTGGCCGTGTCCGACATGACCGTGGGCGACGTGATGGTGTCGCGCTCGCAGATGGTGGCGCTGCCGGCCGACGCCAAGTTCCTCGACCTGATGAAGCAGGTGGTCGAGTCCGGCCACTCGCGCTTCCCGGTGCACGGCGAGGACAAGGACGAGATCCTCGGCATCCTGCTGGCCAAGGACCTGCTGCGCGGCGTGGTCGCCGACAACGGCCCGGGCTCGATCCACGAACTGGTGCGCCCGGCGGTGCTGATCCCGGAGTCGAAGAAGCTCAACGTGCTGCTGCGTGAGTTCCGCCAGTCGCGCAACCACATGGCGATCGTGATCGACGAGTACGGCGGCGTCGCCGGGCTGGTGACGATCGAGGACGTGCTGGAGGAGATCGTCGGCGAGATCGACGACGAGCACGACGACGCCGAGGACCCGGACGCGCTGATCGCGGCGCAGGCCGACGGCCAGTTCATGGTCGACGCGCTGACCCCGATCGCCGACTTCAACGAGCGCTTCGGCGCCGATTTCGACGACGACGAGTACGACACCATCGGCGGCCTGGTCACCGCGGCGATCGGGCACCTGCCGGAGGCCGGCGAGGAACTCGCGCTCGGCCGCTTCGGCTTCCGCGTCACCCGCGCGGACGCGCGGCGGCTGCATGCGCTGCATGTGAGCGTGCATGCCGATCATGCGACAGACTAGTGCTCCCTCCCCCGCTTGCGGGGGAGGGCTGGGGTGGGGGCCCGGGAGTCGAATCAGAGCACTCGTGCTGGTCCTGTTGCTGGCCGCCTTTCCCGCCGTCGCGCAGGTGCGCATCGGCGTCGCCACCATGCAGCCCGGCGAGATCTTCTTCGAGCGCTTCGGCCACAACGCGATCATCGTCGACGATCCGGCATTCGCCGAGCCGGTGTCCTACAACTTCGGCTACTTCGACATGGACGAGCCCGACTTCGTCGGCCGCTTCGTGCGCGGCGACATGCGCTACCGGCTGGTGGCGCTGCCGCTGTCGCAGGACATGGCCTACTACCGCGAGGTCGGGCGCGGCGTCTCGGTGCAGTGGCTCGACCTGAGCGACGACGAGGCCGCGCGGCTGGCGATGGCCCTGGCCGAGAACGCGAAGCCGGAGAACGCGGTCTACCGCTACGACTACTTCACCGACAACTGCTCCACGCGCGTGCGCGACGCGCTCGACGCCGCGCTCGGCGGCACGCTGCAGCGCCAGCTCGCCGGACGCTCCCGCGGCAATACCTTCCGCGGCGATGCGGTGCGGCTGGCCTCGCCCGCGCCGTGGATGTGGCTCGGCTTCGACCTCGGCCTCGGCCCTGCCGCCGACAGACCCAACGCGCTGTGGCAGGACGCCTTCGTGCCGATGCGGCTGGCCGATGCGCTGGCCGGTCTCCACCGCGACGACGGGCGTCCCCTGGTCACCGGCACCGAACAGCTGCTGCCGCACCGGCTGCCGCCGGAGCCACCGGAAGCGCCGCGCCGGTGGTGGCCGTGGCTGCTGGCCGGGCTCGCAATTGCAATTGCCTTGCGCGCGCTCAGCCAGCGCCGCCCCGCCACGCTGGCCGCGATCGCGCTGCCGTTCTGGACGCTGTGCGGCGTGCTCGGCGGGCTGATGCTGTTCCTGTGGGGCGCCACCGAACACCGCTTCGCCTGGGCCAACCAGAACCTGCTGCTGCTGTCGCCGCTGTGCCTGCTGCTGCTGCACGGAGGCTGGCGGATCGCGCGCGGCCGCGCGCCCGGCGCCGTCTTCCGGACGGTCGCCTGGCTGGTCGCGTTTGGCGCCGTCGTGGCGCTGTTCCTGCACTGGCTGCCGGTCCTGCCGCAGCGCAACGTGCACTGGATCTGCCTGCTGCTGCCGATCCACGTCGCGCTGGCTTGGGCACTCGGGCGCGGACAGCAATTGTCATCCCGAACGCAGTGAGGGATCCCGTATCGGCATTGCGCGGACGCAGGCGGGATCCCTCACTGCGTTCGGGATGACACGATCGGGGAGTGCTCAGGCATTCGGGAGCCCCGATGCGATGCATACGTATGCACGCACGGCACGCACGATCGCCGTGACATCATCGATCCCGACACCGGGAGAGAGGACACCGCCGATGCCGCTTCGCATCATCCCCGCGCTCGCCGTGCTGCTGTGCGCCGCGCCGGCACCCGCACGGGCCGCCTCGCCGCCGCCGAAGGCGCAGGCCTGTTCGCCCGGCAACGTGCTGTGCGTCGAGCTGGGCACCGACAACGACGGCCGCCCGTCCTATTCCGTGCTGCGCGACGGCCGCGTGGTGATCGCCCCGTCGCGGCTGGGCATGATGTTCACCGACACGCCGAAGTTCGAGCGCAACCTCGAGATCGCGGCGCAGCAGCGGAGCGACTTCGACGAGACCTGGGAGCAGCCCTGGGGCGAGCGCCGCGAGATCCGCAACCGCTACAGCGAACTCACCGTCACCCTGCGCGAGCGCAGCGGGCCCAGGCGCGACTTCGACGTGGTGTTCCGCCTCTACGACGACGGGCTGGGCTTCCGCTACGACTTCCGCAGGCAGCCCGGGCTGGAGCGGTTGAACATCGCCGAGGAGCTGACCGAATTCACCCTCGCCGAGGACGCGACCGCGTGGTGGATCCCCGCCTTCGAGTGGAACCGCGAGGAATACCTCTACCACCGCACGCCGCTGCAGGAAGTCGGCGACGCGCAGACGCCGATCACGCTGCGCACCGCCGACGGGTTGCACGTGTCGATCCACGAGGCTGCGCTGGTCGATTACTCGGGCATGAACCTGAGCCGCGTCGACGGCCGCAGGCTCAAGGCGGCGCTGACGCCGGGCAGCGGCACGGCCGCGAAGGTGTCCGTCGCCACGCCGTTCCATACGCCCTGGCGCACGCTGCAGATCACGCAGCGTGCCGGCGACCTGGTCGAGTCCTCGCTGATCCTCAACCTCAACGAGCCCAACAGGCTCGGCGACGTGTCGTGGGTCAAGCCGATGAAGTACGTCGGCGTGTGGTGGGAAATGCACCTGGATCTCAAGACCTGGGCCTCCGGCGCCAAGCACGGCGCGACCAACGACAACGTGCGCCGGCACATCGACTTCGCCGCCGAGCATGGTTTCGGCGGCGTGCTGGTCGAGGGCTGGAACCTCGGCTGGGACGGCGACTGGTTCGGCAACGGCGAGGACTTCAGCTTCACCCGGCCGTATCCCGACTTCGACCTGCCGGCGCTGAGCGAGTACGCGCGCAGCAAGGGCGTGGTGCTGATCGGCCACCACGAAACCTCCGGCAACGCGGCGCACTACGAGTCCCAGCTCGACGATGCCTTCGACCTGTACCGGCGCTTCGGAGTGCCCGCGGTCAAGACCGGCTACGTCGCCGACGCCGGCCAAGCCAAGGTGCGCGACGCCGACGGCAACATCGTCTACGCCTGGCACGAAGGCCAGGCCATGGCCAACCATCACCTGAAGGTGGTGACGGAAGCGGCGAAGCGCCACATTGCCGTCAACCCGCACGAGCCGGTGAAGGACACCGGCCTGCGCCGCACGTACCCCAACTGGATCACCCGCGAGGGCGCGCGCGGCATGGAGTTCAGCGCCTGGGGCCAGCCGGGCAACCCGCCCGAGCACGAGGCCAACCTGGTGTTCACGCGCCTGCTCGCCGGACCGATGGACTACACGCCCGGCATCTTCGGCATGAAGACGCGTTCGCCCGACGGCATCGCCACCACCTGGGCCAAGCAGCTCGCACTGTACGTGGTGATCTACAGCCCGCTGCAGATGGCGGCCGACCTGCTCGACCACTACGAGGCGAACCCCGGCCCGTTCCGGTTCATCAAGGACGTGCCGGTGGACTGGGAGACCACGCGCGTGCTGGGCGGCGAGATCGGCGACTTCGTGACCATCGCGCGCAAGGAGCGCGGCGGCGAGGACTGGTACCTGGGTTCGCTGACCGACGAGGAGGCGCGCACGCTCGAGGTGCCGCTGGCGTTCCTCGACGCGGGGCGCCGCTACACCGCCGAGATCTATCGCGACGGCGACGATGCGGATTACCGCACGAAGCGCGAGGACATCGTCATCGAGACGCGCGAGGTGACCCGCGCCGATACGCTGACGCTGCGGCTGGCGCCGGGCGGCGGGCAGGCAATCCGGTTCGTGGCGCGGTAAGTCTCCCGGCGGAAGCGGAGGCGTCAAGGATTGCAGGCCCCGGAAGGGACCGCTGCCGTCGCCTCGCAGCTCCGTCATCCCCGCGAAGGCGGGGATGACGGATTTGTTACCGAATCGCAGTCCCGCGGGCGCCTGATCCCATGCCGGCAGTGGTGCTGCTTGCCGCACGGCGACGGCTGGCGCAGGATGCGCGCCATGGATGACCTCGCTGCCACGGCCCATCCGCCGAACCCCGCCTGCGTCGTCAACTGCGCGGTCTACGCGAAGGACGGCACGCGGCGCAACATCACGCTCGACGCGATCAGCGAGGTGCTCGCGCACGAAGACGGCAGCTTCGTCTGGATCGGCCTGTACGAGCCGGACGACACCCTACTCGAGAAGCTGCAGGAGGAATTCGGCCTGCACGACCTCGCCATCGAGGACGCGCACACCGCCCACCAGCGGCCCAAGGTCGAGGCCTACGGCAACTCGCTGTTCCTCGTCGCCAGCACCGCGCAGGTCGTCGAGCAGAAGATCGCCTACGGCGAGACCCACGTCTTCCTTGGCCCGCGCTACCTGGTCACGGTGCGCCACGGCGCCTCGCTCTCGTACGCACCGGCGCGCGCGCGCGTGGAGCGCGAGCCGGACATGCTCGCCCTCGGCCCGTCCTACGGCCTGTACGCGGTGCTCGACGCGATCGTCGACGACTACCTGCCGATCGTCGCCGAGTTCAAGGCGACGCTGCTGGCGCTGGAAAAAGACATCATCGGCGAATCCTTCGAGCGCGCGATCGTCACCCGCCTCTACGACCTCAAGCGCGAACTGACCTATATGCGCGTCAACGTGGCGCCGATGCAGGACGTGCTGTCGCAACTGGTGCGCAGCAGCAGCCCGCTGGCCCCGGAGGAGGTGCGGCTGTACCTGCGCGACGTGCTCGACCACTCCGTGCGCGTCAACGAGACCGTCGACGTGCTGCGCGACATGCTCGGCACCGCGCTGAGCGTCAACCAGGCGCTCGTCACCCAGGCCCAGGGCGAGGTGGTGAAGAAGCTGGCCGGCTGGGCCGCCCTGCTCGCGGCGCCGACCCTGATCACCAGCTGGTACGGCATGAACTTCGTCCACATGCCGGAACTGCACGGCCGATACAGCTATGTGGTGTTGATCGGCGCGGTCGTGGCGGTGGTGGGCCTGCTCTACGCCTACCTGAAGAAGGTGCGCTGGCTGTAGCGGTCCGCCGCCGGGTTCCGGCAATGCGTGGGAGCGGCTTCGGTCGCGAAGCCGGGAACCTCGCATCGCCCCGGCATCGCGCGCAAGCGCGCTTCCGCGCTTCCGCGCTTCCGCGTCGCCGCGTTACACGGCGTTACACCCCCACCCCGGCGGCGATCGAACTTGGTCCCATTGACGCTGCGCACGGTCGGCGCGACCCTTGGCGCACCCCGGGCCAGGAGATCCCCATGAAAGGCATCCTCAACCACGTGATCTGGGGCATCGTCGCCCTGATCGGCGCCTGCTGCCTGGGCGTGCTCGCGCTGCGCCACGGCGAACAGATCAACGCGCTGTGGATCGTGGTCGCGGCGATCTCGATCTACCTCGTCGCCTACCGCTACTACAGCCTGTTCATCGCGAAGAACGTCATGGGGCTCGACCCCACCCGGGCGACGCCGGCGCACGTCCACAACGACGGCCTCGACTACGTTCCCACCAACAAGCAGGTCCTGTTCGGCCATCATTTCGCCGCGATCGCCGGCGCCGGCCCGCTGGTGGGCCCGGTGCTGGCCGCGCAGATGGGCTACCTGCCCGGCACGCTGTGGCTGATCGCCGGCGTGGTGCTGGCCGGCGCGGTGCAGGACTTCATGGTGCTGGTCATCTCCAGCCGCCGCGACGGCCGCTCGCTCGGCGACCTGGTGCGCGAGGAAATGGGCCAGGTGCCCGGCACCATCGCCCTGTTCGGCGCCTTCCTGATCATGGTCATCATCCTCGCGGTGCTGGCGATGATCGTGGTCAAGGCGCTGGCCGAGAGCCCGTGGGGCACGTTCACCGTGTTCGCGACGATCCCGATCGCGATCTTCATGGGCATCTACATGCGCTACATCCGCCCCGGGAAGATCGGCGAGATCTCGCTGATCGGCATCGTCCTGCTGCTGCTGGCGATCTGGCTCGGCGGCAAGGTCGGCGCGCACCCCACCTGGGGCCCCGCCTTCACCTTCACCGGCACCCAGCTCACCTGGATGCTGATCGGCTACGGCTTCGTCGCCGCGGTGCTGCCGGTGTGGCTGCTGCTGGCGCCGCGCGACTACCTCTCCACCTTCCTCAAGATCGGCACCATCGTCGCGCTCGCGATCGGCATCTTCATCGTGATGCCGGAGCTGAAGATGCCGGCGCTGACCCAGTTCACCGACGGCACCGGGCCGGTGTGGAAGGGCAGCATGTTCCCCTTCCTGTTCATCACCATCGCCTGCGGCGCGGTCTCGGGCTTCCACGCGCTGATCTCGTCCGGCACCACGCCCAAGCTGCTGGCCAACGAGACCCACGCCCGCTACATCGGCTACGGCGGCATGCTGATGGAGTCGTTCGTGGCGATCATGGCGATGGTGGCCGCGGCGGTGATCGAGCCGGGCATCTACTTCGCGATGAACAGCCCCGCCGCGATCATCGGCACCGACGCCGAGACGGTGGCGCGCACGGTCTCGGAGTGGGGCTTCGTCGTCACGCCCGACGTGCTCACCGCGACCGCGGCCGAGATCGGCGAGCACAGCATCCTCTCGCGCGCTGGCGGCGCACCGACCCTGGCCGTGGGCATCGCCCAGATCCTGCACGCGGCGCTGCCGGTGGGCGACGGCGCGATGGCCTTCTGGTACCACTTCGCGATCCTGTTCGAGGCGCTGTTCATCCTGACCGCGGTCGACGCCGGCACCCGCGCCGGGCGCTTCATGCTGCAGGACCTGCTGGGCAACTTCGTGCCGGCGCTGCGCAGGACCGAGGCCTGGGGCCCGAACCTGATCGCCACCGGCGGCTGCGTCGCGCTGTGGGGCTACTTCCTCTACCAGGGCGTGACCGACCCGCTGGGCGGCATCAACATGCTGTGGCCGCTGTTCGGCATCGCCAACCAGATGCTGGCGGGCATCGCGCTGATGCTGTGCACCGTGGTCCTGTTCAAGATGAAGAAGGACCGCTACGCCTGGGTCTCGATCGTGCCGACGGCGTGGCTGCTGGTGTGCACGGTCAGCGCCGGCCTGATCAAGATCTTCGACTCGAACCCGGCCGTGGGCTTCCTCGCCCAGGCCAACCGCTACCGCGCGGCGATCCAGGCCGGCGAGCTGATCGCGCCGTCGAAGGACGTGGGCGGGATGCAGCAGATCATGTTCAACAACTACGTCAACGCCGGGCTGACCGCGCTGTTCCTGTTCGTCGTGCTCGCGGTGCTGTTCTATTCGGTCAAGGCCATCCTCAAGGCGCGCCGCAGCGCCGAACGCACCGATCGCGAGACGGCCTACGTGGCGCTCACCGAAGAGCAGCAGAAGGTCTGGCTGTGAGCGGGACCGCGCTCGTCCCGCTCGACCACTTCGCCACGCACAAGCGCGTGTGGCGAAGACTGGTGCAGACCGCGCGCCTGTGCTGCGGCATCCCGGACTACGACAACTACGTCCGCCACATGCTGGAGAAGCATCCCGAGCGCGAGCCGATGGACTACAAGACGTTCTTCCGCGAGGGGCAGGAGGCCCGCTAGGGCGGGCGCGGGGGCTTCCGCTGCTGCTGAGGGGGCTGGAGCCACGTCAGGAAACAGACAGCCGCGGCAGCAATGCCGCGGCTTTTTTTTAGTCTTTTCGCCAATCGAGAAGGCACACAG
>JAFAEU010000008.1 GCA_023423855.1 Pseudomonadota bacterium
GCGTGTCCGGAGGCGAGGCCCCACCAAAGCCGTATCGACCGTCGCGGCCGCGGCATCCAGACTGGCGGCGTGGCAACACGCGCGGAGACATCGTCATGACGCCGACCGACGGCATCACCCTCATCGATACCGGCTACATCCGCCCGGGCCTGTGCGCGGCGTACCTCGTGCACGGCGAGGACGGCCGTGCGGCGCTGGTCGATTGCGGCACCGCGACCTGCGCGCAGCGCGTGCTCGATGCGATCGCCGCCGCCGGCGTCGCCCGCGACGCGGTCGACTGGCTGCTGGTCACCCACGTCCACCTCGACCACGCCGGCGCCGCGGGACCGCTGATGCGCGCGCTGCCGAACGCGCGGCTGGTGGTGCATCCGCGTGGCGCCCGGCACATGATCGATCCGGCGAAGCTGATCGCCGGTGCGAAGGTGGTCTATGGCGAGGCGATGTTCGCGCGCGACCACGCCGGCATGCTGCCGGTGGACGAAGCGCGGGTGGTGATGGCCGACGACGGCCACGAGGTTCCGCTCGCAGGCCGGCCGCTGCTGTGCGTCGACACGCCGGGGCATGCGCTGCACCACTACAGCGTGTGGGACGCGCGCACGCGCGGCTGGTTCGCCGGCGACGCCTTCGGGCTGTCGTACCGCGAGTTCGACAACGGCAACGGCGCGTTCGCGGTGCCGACCACGTCGCCGGTGCAGTTCGATCCGCTGCAGATGCAGGATTCGATCCGCAGGCTGGTGGCGCGCGGGCCAGCGTCCATCCGCATCGCGCACTACGGGCAGGTCGGCGAGTGCGAACGGCTCGGCGGGGATCTCGTCGCGTTGGTTGATGCGATGGCGGACATCGCGCGCGGCTTCGATGGCCGCGGGGATCGCCAGGCGCGGATCGCGGCGGCGCTGGCGGAGCTCTACCTGGAGCGTGCGGTCGCGCACGGCATTGCCGACGCGTCACGTCTCGTGCCCGAGGTGCTCGGTGGCGACATCGCGATCAATGCGCAGGGCCTGTGCGTCTGGCTGGACCGCGAGGCGAAGGCGCGCGCCGGCGGTTGACGCCCGTTCCGCAGCTGCAGGAGCGGCTTCAGCCGCGACCGGGCGCTCGACGGCTTCGGCCCCGTAGGTCGGGGCTACGCCCCCGACGCCCGACCCGCGAGACGATCAGGAATCCCAGGTATTGAGGTGCGGGCCGAACGGCTTGCGCTGCTGGCGAACCACGCAGAAGCGGTGGCCGCTGGGCGCTTCCATCACCCACCAGGTGTGGACCTTTTCGATCTTCCTGGCGCCGAGCGCGACCAGCCGGTCGGCTTCGGCATCGACGTCGTCGCTCTCGATGTCGAGGTGGATGCGCGAGGGGTGCGAGACCTTCTGCAGCAGCAGGACGGGTTCGTCGGCCTCGGCGTGCAGGCGGGCATACTTGCCGTCGCCGTCCTCGTCCGCGGCGTCCACGCGCTTGCCCAGCGCCCGGCTCCAGAATTCGACGTGCGGCGCGAGGTCGTCGACGTCGCAGTCGAGGACGAAGGTGCTCAGGCGGCTGTGGTGGGGCATGGCGGTTTCCTTCGGTGGCGAGGCGCTGGGTCGGGTGGCCACCACCCCAGCCCTCCCCCGCAGGCGGGGGAGGGAGCAGGCGGGGCCAGTCAGCCTGCACCAGCTGCGTCGCCTCAGTCGAACGACGCTCGCACCGACACGTTGCGGAACGCGCGCACGCCCACCAGCTTGACGAACCAGGTGCCCGGCGCGGGCGCCGCGATCGCGATCGTCTCGTTGTTGCCGGGGCGCTGCGAGCGGCCATCGAAGTCCGTTGCGGTCGGGATGCGGTCGTGCGCCACGTAGAGGGTGACGTCACCGCTGCCGCCGTAGCTGAGCACGCGCAGGTTGCCCGCGCCGGCCGGGACTTCGATGCGGAATACCGCCTCCGTACCGCTGCCGCCCTCGAGGCCGCCGACCGGGACGCCGTTCTCCAGCAGCGGCACGCCGGCATTTGGATCCTCGACCAGCACGGCGGCGCTGCCGTCGTTGTTCTCCGGATCCGGGTCCTCGGTCTGCGCCATGGCCGCGGCGGTCAGCGTGACCTGGCTGCCCTCCAGCGCCGCGGGCGCGGTGGCGGTCAGCGCGAACACCGCGTCATCGTTCGCCGCCAGCGCATCGGCGCCGCAGGAGACGGTGCTGGTGCCGCCGGCGACCAGCGGTGCATCGCAGCTCCAGCCGGTGGGCGCGGCGACCGCGAGGTCGGTCAACTCCGCATCGAGCACGAAGCCCGCGCCCGGATACCCGGCGTCGTCCAGCCCCGCGTTCGCGACCACCACGGAGAACTGCATCGCTTCGCCCGGCGCGACCGTCGCCGCCAGCGCCTCGACCTCGACCGACAGGTCGGCGAAGCGCACCGCGGCCAGCCGCACCAGCAGCACGCTCGGATCATGGTCGGACAGCCGCGACGGCGTGTCGTCCTCGTTGCGCGCGATTTCCGGGAAGTCGGTGGCGATCCTGGCGTGGCTGAGTTCGATCCCGGCGACCAGCGGCGAGTCGACCAGCGCATCGTTGACCAGCACGTGGTCGAGCGACTGCGCCTGGTAGTCGAACACGAACGAGTAGCGCTCGGCCGGTTCGGCGAGCAGGGTCAGGTTGTACAGGTTCGGTTCGACCCGGTCGATGCCGTCGCCGTCCACCGCGGTCTCGCCGTCGGGCGAGGGCAGGCCGGTGACGGTCCCCAGCGCGTCGACGAGGCCGTCGTTGAACTGGAAGGCGTTGAAGTCGCCCATCACGATGAGGTTGCGGCTCGGGTCGCCGGCCTGCAGGCCGCTGACCAGGTCGGCGAGGTAGTCGGCCTGCGCCTGGCGCTTGGTGCGCACGCGCTGGCCGAGCGTGAGCCAGCCGTTGCTGCCGTTGGCGTCGCTGTCGACGTCGTTGAGCGAGCGCTGGTGCACGACGATCGCGGTGAACGCATGGCTGCGTCCGTCGGCGAAGTGCACGATGCCGTCGAGCGACAGCGGCGGGCGGTCGTTGAGCAGGCTGGTGCTGCCGTCCGGATTGGTCAGCACTTCGGCGGCGCCGTGCTGGGTCACGTCCAGCACCTCGACGCGCGGCGTGCCGGCGGCGACCTCCGCGCCCTTGACCAGGAAGCCGACGTCGATGCCGCCGACGTCGTTGCCCTCGACCAGGTGCGCGCTGTAGCCCGGATCGGGATCGCCGACGGCGACCGCGTCAGCGTTGATGCGGTCGGCCAGCGTCTGCAGCACGGTGAGGTTCTCGACCTCGGTCAGGCCGAGCACGTCCGGCGCATGCAGGTAGCCGCGGATCGCGAGCGAGGCCTTGGCCAGCCTGCGCTCGTAGGCCGCGGCGGTCAGCACCGGTTCGCCGATCGCGGGATCGTTGACGGTGTCGAAGAAGCGTTCGACGTTCCAGGTCGCGAACGTGGCGTCGTCCGGCGTCGGCAGGCGCGACGCGCGCGGCAGGCCGGCCTCGCTGCAGTCCACCGCCAGCGCGCCTTCCGGATAGATCGTGTAGCGGCGGAAGGTGTAGTCGAGCGGGCCGACCAGGCTGCCGTCGGTGATCGTGCAGCCCGCGGCGACGTTCGCGGCCGGGGCGCCGATCGTGGTGCTGTTGACCGCGATCAGCTCCGGGTTGAAGTCCCAGCGCGGGATGTCGGTGGCGCTGCTGCCGAGCGGATCCGGGTTCGGGATCGGAATGCCCGGCTCGCGGAACGGCCGCGCGGTGCCGGTGACCACGACCGCGAAGCGGCCGTTGCTGGTGGCGGTGGCCTGGGCCTCGTTGACGTTGCCGCCGGTGGGCGCGACCACGGTCGCGCTCGGGACCACCACGCGCATGCCCTCGTAGCGCTCGAGCTGTTCGAGGCCATCGCCGGCGTTGGGCAGGTCGGCGGTCAGGGCCACCGGCGCCGGCAGCGGGTGGCCGCCCGAGAGCGCGGCCACGCTGGCGTTGACGATCTCGGTCAGCGGCAGCTGGTGCGGATCGGCTGCGGGGATGTACTCGTCCACCGTGCCCTGCACCAGCACGCGGTTGCCGATCGCCGCCGCCTCCGGCGGGGTGCTGCTGGTGAACACGAAGACGCCTTCGGAGGTGGCCGGGTTGCCGTCGTCCTCGCCGTCGGCGGTCTGGAGGAAGAAGCCGTTGTTCTTGCGGCCGGTGACGATGCCGGTGGTGGCGACCGCCAGGCCGTTGTAGGGCGAGAGCTGGCCCTCGCCCTGGATCGCGGATATCGCGACGGTGACGACGTCGTCGTTGAGGACGGTGCCGACGCCCTGGGCATCGGCGAGTTCGGCGCCGACGGCGTTGGACAGGTCGACGAGGAAGGTCTCGTCGGGTTCGGTGGTGGTGTCGCCGATGACGTCGACGGCGATCGTCACCGAAGTCGCGCCTTCGGCGATCGTCGCGGTGCCGCTGGCGGCGACATAGTCGCTGTCGGCGACGGTGGCGGTGCCGTCGGCGGCGGCCCAGTCGACGCTCACGCCGCCTTCGCCCGCCGGCTGGTTGAGGCTGATGGTGAAGAAGAACGGCGTGGTGCCGCTGTCGCCCTCGGCGGCGCTGGTGTCGCTGATGCTGGCGTAGGCGATGCCGCCACCGCCGCAGGGGGCGGGCGGCGTCGCGCTGTTGCGCGGCGCGGGTGTCGCGGTGGCGAAATCGGCGCCGTTGTTGTTGCTGTCGCTGCAGCCGCTGTCGGCGCGCAACGCCGCGGTGCTGTTGCTGAGGGTGGGCGCAGCGGCGGCGCCCTCGAAGAAGTTGGCGTTGCCGAAGCCGACGAGATCGACGATCAGCGCGACCTGTTCCGGCGTGCACGGCGCGCTGCCGCCGTTGCAGCCGAGCGTGGTGGTTGAGTCCACCAGCGCCACCTTGCCGGCGGTGCCGGACATGTTGATGGTGCCGCTGGCGTCGGCCGCAGGCAGCGGGCTGCCGTTGGCGCCGCCGGCGAGGCCGACGAGGAAGTACCGGCCCGGCTCGATCGTCGCCGCGGGCAGCACCACGATCTGTGCGCTGCCGGCGCCGAAGTTGCCGGTGCCGGTGGCGCTGGCGTACTGCACCGACAGGCCCGACAGCGACACCGCCTCGCTGCCGCGGTTGAACAGTTCGACGTAGTCGTTGCTGTAGGGCGCACCGCTGTTGCCGCCGCCGCCGTAGACCTGGCTGATGACGACCTGCGCCTGCGTTGGCGCGGCGAATGCGGCGCAGAGGACGAGGGCCGGCAACAGCCGGCGGAAGAGCCGATTGACCACGATACGCTCCCTTGTTCAGTCCGATGGACTGGTGGCCGGCCCCCCTGGCAGGATGGGATTGTGCACGGTTCGGGTGTCGGTTGCATGACGCCGCGAATGGGCGATGCGGTACCCTCGGCGGATGGCCATCGACCAGAACGAACGTCCGCTCGAGGACGGCATCCACACCGACCTCGACGGAAGAATCACTTACGGCGGATACCTCAGGCTCGACCAGCTGTTGACGGCGCAGCGGCCGCTGTCGGATCCGCCGCACCACGACGAGATGCTGTTCATCGTGCAGCACCAGGTCTCGGAGCTGTGGCTGAAGCTGGTGATCCACGAACTCGGCGCCGCGATCGGCTTCCTGCGTCGCGACCAGGTCTGGCGCTGCCAGAAGGTGATCGCCCGCTGCAAGCAGGTGCTGCGCCAGCTGACCGAGCAGTGGTCGGTGCTGGAGACGTTGACGCCGTCGGAGTACATGGAGTTCCGCGACGTGCTCGGCCCCTCGTCGGGGTTCCAGTCGCTGCAGTACCGCACCGTCGAGTTCCAGCTGGGCAACAAGAACGCGGCGATGCTCAGGGTGTTCGCCTACGACCCCGAAGGGCAGGCGCGGCTGCGCGAGGCGCTGGAGGCGCCGGGCCTGTACGACGAATTCCTGATGTACCTCGCGCGCTGGGGCCACGCCGTGCCCGAACGGCACCTGCAGCGCGACTGGACCAGGCCGCACGTGCGCGACGAGGCGCTGCTGCCGATGTTCGAGGCGATCTACGAGGACACCGACCGCTACTGGCGCGAGTACGCGCTGTGCGAGGACCTGGTCGACCTGGAAACGCAGTTCCAGCTGTGGCGCTTCCGCCACATGCGCACGGTGATGCGCATCATCGGCTTCAAGCGCGGCACCGGCGGGTCTTCGGGCGTGGGCTTCCTCAAGCAGGCGCTGGAGCTGACCTTCTTCCCGGAACTGTTCGACGTGCGCACCCAGATCGGGCCGGGGCGGTAGCGGCCGCGGCGTTCACGGGTGCGTCATGGCGCCTGCGTCGCGCTGCTAGCATCGGAACAGGATCGACACCCGGGAACCCGTGATGAGCCAATCCCCAGCGACACCGCCTACCACTGCGCGCGGCTTCGGCGCCCGTGCCCTCGACGCGGTCGAGCGCGTGGGCAACCGCTTGCCCGACCCCGCGGCGCTGTTCCTGCTGCTGATGCTGCTGGTATGGGCGCTGTCGTGGCTGCTCTCGGGCGTGGAGTTCGAGGCGATCAATCCCGCCACCGGCGACCCGATCCGGATCGTCAACCTGCTGGCGGGCGAATCGCTCACCGCGTTCATGGCCAACATGTACCGGGTGTTCATGGCCTTCGCGCCGCTGGGCGTGGTGCTGACGGCGATGCTCGGCCTCGGCGTGGCCGAGCACACCGGCTACATCAACGCCGCGCTGCGACGGATGCTCTCGATCACGCCCAAGGCGCTGCTGACCCCGGCGCTGGTCGCGGTGGCGGTGCTGAGCCACGTCGCGGTCGACGCGGGCTACGTGCTGGTGATCCCGCTGGGCGGGGTGATCTTCTACGCGGCGGGCCGGCATCCGCTGGCCGGCATCGCGGCGGCGTTCTGCGGCGTGTCCGGCGGCTTCTCGGCGACGCTGTTCGTGCCCTCGTCGCTGGATCCGCTGCTCGCGAGCTTCACCCAGGAGGCGGGGCGCATCCTCGATCCGGCGCTGGTGGTCAATCCGCTCAACAACTGGATCTTCACCACGACGTCGAGCTTCCTGATCATCGCGATCGGCTGGTTCGTCACCGACCGCATCATCGAGCCGCGGCTGGCGCGGACCGCGGTCGACGGCGACACGAAGGACCTGCCGACGATGGCGCCGCTGTCGGAGGCCGAACGCCGCGGCCTGCTGTGGGCGACGCTGGCGATGCTGGCCGCGCTGGCGCTGTTCGCGCTCAGCCTGCTGCCCGAGGCCTCGCCGTGGCGCGCGCCGGCGGACACGCCCGCGGTCGTCGCCGGCGGCAATCCGCTGCTGGTGGCGCAGGCGCCGGTGATGCAGTCGATCGTGGCGCTGATCTTCATCCTGTTCCTGCTGCCCGGCATCGTCTACGGCTATGTCGCCGGCACGGTGAAGACCCATCGCGACATCATCGCGGCGATGACCAAGGCCATGGGCGGCATGGCGTACTACATCGTCATCGCGTTCTTCATCGCGCAGTTCCTCGCCGGCTTCAACGGCTCGGGCCTGGGCACGCTGATGGCGGTGGAGGGCGCGGACCTGCTCAAGGCGCTGGGGCTGCCGATGTGGATGACGATCATCGGCCTGATCGTGATGACCGGCATCGTCAACCTGTTCATCGGCTCGGCCTCGGCGAAATGGGCGCTGCTGGCGCCGATCATGGTGCCGCTGATGATGCAGCTCGGGGTGTCGCCGGACCTGACCCAGGCGGCGTACCGCGTCGGCGACTCGATGACCACGATCATCACCCCGCTGATGCCGTACTTCCCGCTGATCGTGGTGTTCTGCCAGCGCTACGTGACCTCGGCGGGCATCGGCACGCTGGCCTCGATGATGCTGCCGTACTCCATCGCATTGTCGCTGTTGTGGACCGCGCTGCTGCTGGCGTTCTGGGGCTTGGGCGTGCCGCTGGGGATCGGCGCGGGCTACGGCTATCCGGCCGGCTGACCGGGCCTCCCGCGGGCCGGAAACACGCAGGGCGGCTCGGTCGCGGGGCGCCGGCGGGTTCCCAAGGGGGCGCTCCCGGGCTAACGTTGCGCCTGAAACGACCGTGGCGAGCGCGGCCGTGGCGCCGCAGGAGCCCCGTCGTTCGGACGGGCGGCGGTTCGATCCAGCATCTTTCCGGGGGAGTCCCACCGCATGAGTTCCAACCGCGTCGAGCCCGCAGGTCCGGGCATGGAGCAGCCGGCTTCCGGCACCGCCATTCCCGAGTTCGCCCAGGTGATGGGCCACCCGCGTCCGCTGTGGATGCTGTTCATGACCGAGTTCTGGGAACGCTTCGCGTTCTACGGCATGCGCTGGGCGCTGGTGCTGTACATCGTGGCGCAGTTCTACGGCGGCGACGCCACCGGCGAGGCGCCGGCGAGCGAGCTGTACGGCGCCTACCTCGCGCTGGTGTACGCGGCGGCGATCTTCGGCGGCTACGTCGCCGACAAGCTGATCGGCTACCAGCGCTCGATCCTGCTCGGCGCGGTGTTCATGGCCGCGGGCCTGTTCCTGATCATGGTGCCCAGCGAGCAGTGGCTCAAGCTCGGCCTGGCCACGGTGATCGTCGGCAACGGGCTGTTCAAGCCGATCATCTCGACGATGGTGGGCAAGCTCTACGCGACCGGCGACGAGCGCCGCGACTCGGGCTTCACCATCTTCTACATGGGCATCAACATGGGCGCGTTCATCGCGCCGATCCTGACCGGCTGGCTGGCCGAGAAGGTGTTCGGCAGCGACGGCATGCCGGCCTACAAGGTGGTGTTCATCGCCGCCGGCATCGGCATGGTGTTCAGCCTGCTGTGGTTCTGGTTCGGCCGCGCCCAGCTCAAGGGCATCGGCGCGGCGCCCGCGGAGGCGCCGGGCCTGGGCCGCGTGCTGATGGTGGCGGTCGGCGCGGTGGTCGCGATCCCGGTCTACTACTTCCTGCTCACCATCGACGCCGGCGTGCTGAACTGGATCCTGATCGCGCTGTTCGTCGCGCCGGCGATCATGCTGCTGGTCGAGGGCATCCGCGAAGGGAAGGTGCAGCGCGACATGGTGATCGCGATGCTGATCATCTTCGGCTTCAACGTGCTGTTCTGGATGTTCTTCGAGCAGGCCGGCAGCTCGTTCAACTTCCTCGCGCAGAACATCGTCGAGCGCGACTTCGGCGGCTGGATCTTTCCGGTGGGCTGGTTCCAGTCGGTGAATTCGGTCGCGTTCATCACCCTGGCGCCGGTGCTGGCGTGGCTGTGGGTGAAGATGGGTTCGGCCAATCCGTCGATCCCGCGCAAGTTCGGCCTCGGCCTGATCTTCAACGGCCTGGCCTTCCTGCTGCTGATGCTGGCGCTGTCGGGCATGGTCGACCCGCAGACGCTGAAGATCCCGTTCTGGACGCTGTTCATGGTCTACGTCATCCAGTCGGTGGGCGAGCTGTGCCTGTCGCCGATCGGCCTGTCGATGACCACCAAGCTGGCGCCGGCGAAGCTGACCGGCCTGGCGATGGGCGGCTGGTTCCTGTCGATCGCGATCGGCAACAACCTCTCGGGCATCTTCGCCAGCAGCGTGAGCGGCGAGGGCGGGATGACGGTCGAGTCCGCGCACGCCGGCTACACCTTCGGCTTCTGGGCGCTGCTGGGCGCGGGCGTGCTGCTGTTCCTGATCGCACCGCTGATCCAGAAGTTGATGCATGGGGTGAAGTGACGCAATGGCCTGCGCGCAAAGCGCACAGCTGCCATTGCGTCATCCCGAGCCGCAGGCGAGGGATCTTCGCTCCGGTCGAGGGCATCGCCCCGGAGACAAGATTCCTCACCCGCTTCGCGGGTTCGGAATGACAAGTACCCTACCAACAATGCCGTCATGCCAGCGAAAGCTGGCATCCATTT
>JAFAEU010000020.1 GCA_023423855.1 Pseudomonadota bacterium
GACGGGAACGCGCTCGCCGTCGGCGAACGCGAGCGCGCCGCGCAGTGCATCGGCGATCCGCGCGAGCTCCGCACCGGCGCGATGGAAGATGTCGGCCGCCGCTTCGTCGCCCTGCCGCGCGGCCTCGGCCACCAGCGGCGAGAGCTGCGCGAGTTCGCCGCGCGACAGGGCCTGCTCGCCGTAGACGCGGGCGCACAGGTCGAGGTCGTGCTCCAGCTGCAGGCGCTCGCGCAACAGGGCGTGCAGCGGACCCTTCGGCAGGCGGCCGTCGCTCATGCGCGAGAACGCGTTCATGCCCTGCGCGGCGATCCAGTACGCCGAGCCCTCGTCCGAAAATGCTTCGCCCCAGCCGCCGGCGCGCGCGGCGACACCGCGCCGCTGGCCATAGCCGATCGAACCGGTGCCGGCGACGATGTTGATGCCGTCGGCACAGGCGAACGAACCGGCCCAGCCGCAGACCATGTCGTTGTCGCAGGCGTAGCGGTCGTGGCCGAGGAGATCGCGCGGGAGGGCGTCGAGCAGGGGCGCGACGCGGCTGTCCTCGCCGTAGGCGGGCAGCCCGAAGAAGGCGTGGCGGATGTCCTCGCGCGTCCTGCCTGCGACGTGCAGCACCCGGCCGATGCCGTCGGCCAGCGTGGCGCGCACGCCTTCCAGGCCGACCTGCGGATGGTAGGTGGTCGCGCACTGCGCCTCGGCGAGCAGGCGTTCGTCGGCGTCGACCAGGGCGAAGCGGGTCTTGGTGCCGCCGCCGTCCACGCCGAGGTAGCAGTCCATGGTCATCCGTCTGCCAGCGGATGGATGCGCACGCCCTGCACGACGCGGTTCACGGTGCCCTGGCGGTTGGGACTGTCGGGCGAGAGCCCGAGCGCGCGCGAGGCGAGGAAGGCGTAGACCTGGGCGACGGCGGCGTAGGGCCAGAGCAGGTCGACGTCCTGCGCCGAATCCATGCCCGCCACCGCCAGCGTGTCGCGCGCGGCCTGCGGACGCGGCTGGGCGCTGACCTCGATCACGCGCGCGGCGCAGCCGTCCTGGCGCAGCTCGTCGACCAGGTCGTGGTCGTAGCCGCGGGTGGGCGCGTCGTTGGAGACGAACACCACGACCAGGGTGCGTTCGGTGACGAAGGTCTTGGGCCCGTGGCGGAAGCCGAGCGGGGAATCGAAGCAGGTCGCAACCGCGCCGTTGGTCAGCTCGCCCAGCTTCAGGCAGGCTTCCCGCGCCAGTCCCTGGAACGGTCCGCTGCCGAGGTAGACGACGCGGTCGAAGCCGCGCAGCGCGAGTTCCTGCAGCGCCGGCCGCGCGTCCACGATCACGCGCGCCATGGCCACCGCGATCGGCGCGATGCGGCTTTCCAGCGCGTCGGTGCCCGCCAGCGCGGCGAGCGTGGCGTACATCATGCAGCTGAAGCTGGAGGTCATGGCGAAACTGGTGTCGTGGGTTTCCTCCGGCAGCTGCAGCGTCATCGCCCGGCGCGCGGCGACGCGTCCGAGCGCGCCTTCGGGATTGCAGGTCACCACCAGGTGGCGCACGTCGCGCACCAGGGTCTCGGCCAGTTCGACCGCGGCCAGGCTTTCCGGGCTGTTGCCCGAGCGGCCGAACGAGACCAGCAGCAGCGGCTGGTCGGGGTGGAGGTGCAGGCGCGGGCAGCTGACGATGTCGGTGGTCGGCACGGCGTCGACGCGCGCGGCCAGCTGGCGGTCGAGCAGCGGCGCCAGACACTCGCCGATGTAGGCCGAGGTGCCGGCGCCGGTGAGGATGATGCGCGCGGCCGGGTCGCGGGCGACCGGTGCCACGAAGGCTTCGATCCGATCGCGCAGGCCTGCCAGCAGCGCGTGCGTGCGTTCGAGCATGCGCGGCTGTTGTTCGATCTCGCGCGCGGTCCACAGCGCGCCCGAAGCGGCGAGTTCCGTCTCGGGAACGCCCAGGTGTTCAACGGTGGTCATGGTGGGGATGGCAGGCACGGTGGTAATCATCGAGGACGGTGGTCACGTGCGCCATGACGAGCGCGTGCGGGTCGCGGGTGGCGCGTCCGTGGCGCAGCGCGTGCAGGGCGTGGGGGAGATGCTGGCTGAGCAGGGGCAGTGGCGGCGGCTGGTCGCGCAGGTTTGAGAACAGGCGCTCGCGGGCCCGTTCGATCGCGGGATCGGGCCAGTAGTAGCGGATGCGGTCGCTCAGACTCCAGGACAGGTCGATCTCGAGCTGCCGGCCCTGCGCGTGGTAGTAGCGCTGCCAGTGTTCGGGCCGTTCGCGCATGCGCGCGATCGCGACTTCGCGCAGGTTCGCGCGCGCCGCGGGTTCGATCGTCTCGCGTTCGATCGCGTCGAGCGCCCACAGCGCCTCGCGCAGCGCGAAGGTGAGGCCGGGGCCGACCTTGAGGATGGCGAAGTGGTCGCGCACCAGCGCGGCCAGCGCTTCGCGCGTCTGGTAGTCGGTGGAGTGCGCCTCGAACACCATGCCCGGCACGCCCGCGATGGCGTCGCTGAGCGCGCGCGCGGCCTCGGGCCGGTAGTCGACGACGTCGTGGTGGTTGAACTCGACGCCCGGCTGCACCACCGACGCGACCACGCGCGTCCAGGCGTCGCCGAGCCCGGCCGCGGCGAAGGCTTCGCGGTGCGCCTCGATGGTGGCCAGCGCGGCCTCGGGCGCGGTCGTTTCCAGTCCTTCGATCGCCTCGGTCGCGCCGCCGGGCACCGGCACCTCGGTGCCGATGACGTAGACCGGCGGCTCGCCGCCCGCGCGCGCGTGCGCGGCCTCGGCGGCGCGGCACAGGCGCACGGCGCGTTCGACGATCGCCGGTTCCGGCAGCGGCACCGGGTCGCCGGCGCAGGCCATCGAGCAGTCGAGGTGGATCTTGCGGAAGCCGGCGGTGACGTAGGCCTGGACCATTGTTTCGGCCTTGTCCATCGCCGCGGCGGCGTCGAGCGCGGTCCACGGGTTCGGGCCGAGGTGGTCGCCGCCGAGCGCGATGCGCGCGCGGTCGAACCCGACCGCATCGGCGATGCCGTGCACGAAGCGCACGAAGTCCGCCGGTGTCATGCCGGTGTAGCCGCCGTCCTGGTTGACCTGGTTGCAGGTCGCCTCGAACAGCACCACCGTCGCGTCGACGCGCAGCGCATGGCGCAGCGCGGCCTCGATGACGATCGGGTGCGCGGAGCAGACCGAGGCGATGCCGATGGCGTCGCCGCGCTTGTGCCGTTCGATCAGGTCGAGCATTGCGTGCATTGCGTCGTGTATCCGTTCAGTGGGCCGGTGCCGGGGGATCGCGTTCGGGTTCGAGCACCAGCAGCAGCGAGGCCACCAGCGCCAGCACGAGGCCGACCGCCTTCAGCGGTCCCGGCAGCACGCCGGCGAACAGCAGCGACAGCACCGCGGTCACCAGCGGCGCGCCGGCGTTGGTCAGCGGCGCCACCACGATCGCCTTGCCATGGCGCAGCGCGTAGACCAGGGTCAGCGCGCCGATCGCGTTGAGGATCTGGATCGCGGCGGTCATCCACGGCCCGTCGAGGCCGAGGTTCACCGGCTGGGTCCAGTCGGTCATGCGCCACGCCACCGGCATCAGCAGCAGGGCGCCGAGCATCATGTAGAAGAAGATGCTTTCGGCGCTGACGCTGTTGTTGGCGAGCTTCATGAAGTAGGCCTGCACGCCCCACGCGGCCATGATCAGCAGCGCCAGCGGGAACCAGCCCAGTCCCTGCGCGTCGCTGCGCCCGAAGGACAGGTCGAGCATCGGCAGCGCGACCAACGCCAGCACGATGCCGAGCGCGCCGAGCCGTCCGGTGCGCTCGCGCAGCAGCACGAACGACAGCGCGATGGTCACCACCGGCGACAGCGAGATGATCGGGAAGATGAAGTACGCCGGCCCGATGGTCAGCGCCTTGAACAGCACCATCTGTCCGCCCGCGCCGAGCAGGCCGATCGCCATGCCGTAGCCGATCGCGCGCGGGCCGCGGTCGAGCCGCCAGCCCGCGCGCCAGAGGATGAACAGCGCCGGCGGGATCATCGTCAGCGCCCACACGCAGTACACCAGCGTGTCGGGGAAGCCGTGCTCGGCCGAGAGGCCCGCCAGCGCGCCCCAGGCGCCCCACAGGGTCACCGTGACCAGGGCGTAGGCGACCCAGGTGCGCCCGGGTTGCGCGAGCGTGGCGCTCATGCGGCTTCGCCTTCGGGCGTGGCCTGCAGCAGCAGGAAGTCCTTGAACGACGCCTGCAGCGTGTTCGCGCGCGCATCCACGGCGCCGAGGTCGGCGCCGTTGAACAGGTCGCGCACGCGCCAGCGGCCCTTGCCCAGGCCGCGCAGCTGCAGCGGGCCGCTCCAGTCGTCGGCGTAGAAGGCGTAGTACAGCGCGCCGTCCTTCGCGATCGCGTGCGCTTCGGGCCGGTCGAAGCCGATGTCGTACAGCGTGCCGAGGTATTCGCCCCTGGGCAGCATGTGCGCCTTGTAGAGGTCGATCCACTTGCGCCACAGCGCTTCCTTCTCCGGCGTCAGCACGAAGCCGCCCGGCGGCAGTGGGCCCGGATTCGCGTGGTCGGTGTCGCGCGGCCAGGTGAACTTGGTCGAGATCACCGCGCCGATGCCGACGCTCGACGCGAAGTCCCGGCCGCCGGTGCTGAGTTCGACGTGGTCGCCGGCGTAGCTGCTGCCGCGGCCCATCAGCGCCTTCACCGTCTTGCCCTTGTGCCGCACCTGCCACGAGGACAGCGGGTCGGAGGACGGGAACTGGTCGGTCGCCGGCAGGTTGTGGAACGCGAACGCGGTGCCGCAGGGGCAGAGTTCGACCACCGCCTCGGGATTCGCCTCGCGCGCGGCCTCGTGGATCGCGGCCCAGAACTCCGGCAGCTTCTCGCACGACTCGTTCGGGTGCGCGTGTTCGTGCGCCGGGTTGTGGCAGGGCGCGACGGCGTTGAGGTGCTGGCCGTCGAGCTTGAGGCCCTCGAAGCCCCAGTCGCCGATGATCTTCTTCACCAGCGCGACGTAGTAGTCGATGGTCGGCTGGTAAGCCGGACACTGGGTGAGCGCGTTCCACCAGCTGACCTTCTGGAAGCTGCCCCATTCGTCGAGCAGCAGCATGTCCGGATGGTCGTGCAGCACGTCGCTGCCCGGGTCGGCGGCGAGCGGCGCCAGCCACAGGCGCGGGCGCAGGCCCTGGGCGCGGATCGCGGCGACGAAGTCGCGCATGTCGGCGTCGCCGCGCGGGAACTTGCGCGGATCCAGCGCCCAGTCGCCTTCGTTGGTCTGCCAGCCGTCGTCGAGCACGGCCCACTCCAGGCCCATCTCGCGCACCTTGGGCAGCGTGTCCAGCACCTGCTTCATGGTGAAGTCGCGTTCGTAGCCCCAAGCGCACCAGATCGGCGCGAAGGCCGATTCGGGCACCGGCTGCGCGGCGACGCCCTGGTCCTGCATGAAGCCGCGGTAGAGCTGCAGCGGCGCGAAGTGGTCGCCGGTGTGCGCGCACAGCAGGGTGCGCTCGGTGGCGAACGATTCGCCCGGCGCCAGCGTGATCGCCCTGGCGCTCTCGACGGCGATGCCGGCGCCGCCCGCGGTCCTGCGCACCGGCAGGTCGAGCAGGGTCGGCACCGGCTCGACGTGGCCGACCGCGAGGCCGGCGTCGCGGCGCCAGACGTTCGCCAGCGGCGTGCCGCCGCCGTAGTCCTCGGCGTCCATCGCCAGGGTGTTGCGCTGGTCGAAGCCGGCGTCCAGCGGCTGCACCCAGTCGCGGCGGTCCTCGTGGGTGGCGCCGGAGAAGCTCCAGAACCCGCCCGGCGCGTCCGCCAGTTCGTGCGCGGCGTTGCGCCAGCCGGCGACCGCCAGCGGTGCGCTGCCGCCGTTGCGGTAGGTCGCGGCGAGGATCGCCATGCCCGGGTAGCGCTCGAAGAACGTGACCTCGACGGTCTTCTCGACGCCTTCGCGCGAACGGCCGCGGATGACGTGCCGGCGACCGGCGCCGTGGCGGGCGTCCGCGACCGGCTCGATGCGCTCGTCGACGAAGGCGAAGGCCTCGATCGCGCCGTCGTCCGCCAGCAGCAGGCTTTCGCTCGGCTGGAACGGGGTCAGCGCGGTGCCGGCGCGGGAGACCGACGTGCGCAGCTGCGCGTCGAAGGCGATCGAGAGCAGGTCGTCGTGCGCCACCGCGCGTGCCGAGCGGGAGGGCTCGGCACGCGCGGCGGACGCCCAGGGGAGCGCGGCGAGGGCGGCGGTGCTTGAAGCGAGCTTCAGGACGGTGCGGCGTCCAATCGGTGGCATGGCGGGCGATCCGAAGGAGTGCGCCGGCATTCTGCGCCAGCGAACCCAAGGATGCAACAATTTTGTTGCGATATGTTATATATAAGTTTCGTTACATTACCGGATGATCGGCAATGCGCGCCTGCTCTCCCGTTTGCCTTCCCCTCCTGCTGGTCGCGCTCGCGGCCTGCGGCGAGTCCGCCGCGCCTTCCTCCGCGGCACGGCCCGCGCCCGCCGACGACCTACCCTATGCGATCGAGGATTTCGCGCGCGTGCCGAAGTTCGACGCGCACGTCCACGCCAACACCACGCAGCCGGCCCTGCTCGAACAGGCGCAGGCGGACGGCTTCGAGCTGCTGTCGATCAACGTCGACTACCCCGATTTCCCGACGATCACGGAACAGCGCGCGGCCGCGCTCGCGCTGGCGCAGGCGGAGCCGTCGCGCTTCCACTGGGCGACGACCTTTTCGATGCAGGGCTTCGGTTCGCCCGGCTGGGCGGCGGCGGTCGAAGAGGATGTCGGCGGCGCGGTGGCGCAGGGCGCGGTCGCGGTGAAGATCTGGAAGAACGTCGGCATGATCGAGAAGGACGCCGACGGCGCGCTGGTCATGCTCGACCATCCCGCGCTCGCGCCCGTCGCCGAGCGCATCCGCGCGCTGGACGTGGCCCTGGTCGGCCACCAGGGCGAGCCGCACAACTGCTGGCTGCCGCTGGAGCAGATGACCACCGAGAACGACCGCGAGTACTTCCGCAACCATCCGCAGTACCACATGTACCTGCACCCGGAGCAGCCGTCCTACGAGGACCAGATGGCGGCGCGCGACCGCTTCGTCGCCGCGCATCCGGGCCTGCGCTTCGTCGGCGCGCACATGGCCAGCCTGGAGTACGACGTGGATCGGCTGGGCGCCTTCCTCGACCGGTTCCCGGATGCGACGGTTGACCTCGCCGCGCGCATGAGCCAGGTGCAGTACCAGTCGGTGCGTGACCGCGAGCGGGTGCGCGACTTCTTCATCCGCCACCAGGACCGGATCCTCTACGGCACCGACCTGACCCAGGATCCGGCGTCGGATCCGGCCGAATTCAAGGCTTCGGCGCACGCCGTGCGGACCTCGGACTGGCGCTACCTGGCGACGGGGGAGTCGCAGCGTGTGGACATGATCGACGCGGACGTGCCGGGGCTTGCGCTGCCGCGCGGGGTGATCGACAAGATCTATCACGCCAACGCACGGCGCGTGTTCCTGCGGGAAGGACGCGGCGGTTGATGTCGTGCGGCAGGTGTCGCAAGGGGTGGGCCGTCCAACGGGATGACACCATCCGGCAGGATGACGGTTCAATCGTCGCGTGGCCGGAGCGGCCGCGGGTGCTAGGCCAGCAGCAGCTCGAATCCGAACTGCCGGCTGGCCTCGCGCACGTCCTCCGGCGCACCGGTGTCGGTGATCAGCACGTTGAGCTCGGTCACCGGGATGATGCGGTGCAGGCAGACGGTGCCGAACTTCGAGCTGTCGGTGATCGCGACGACCACCCGCGCGGCCTCGACCATCTTGCGGTTGAGCATGGCCTCGGGCTCGTAGTGCGTGGTGATGCCGCGCTCCAGGTCGAAGCCGTCGACGCCGAGGAACAGCCGGTCCACGTGCAGCGCATCGAGCGCCTCGACGGTGAGGCCACCGTAGAAGGCCATGTTCTTGCGGCGCAACTCGCCGCCGAGCATGACGATGTGGATGTTGTTCTTCGGCGTCAGCGCGGTCAGCACGCCGAAATCGTTGGTGACCACGGTCACCTCGATGTTCGGCAGGGCTTCGGCGAGCTGGATCGCGGTGGTGCCCGAATCGATGGCGATGGTGTCGCCGGGCTTGACCAGGGCCGCGGCGCGCTGGCCGATGCGGCGCTTCTCGTCCAGGTGGGTGGTGCGCTTGGCCTCGTAAGGCGGCTCGGCGAGGGCGCCGCCGACCACGTGGCTGTCGATCGCGCCGCCGTAGGCGCGGGCCATGACCCCGCGCTCGGCGAGATAGCGCAGATCCTTGCGCACCGTCTGCATGCTCACCCCGAAGCGCCGGGCCAGCGCGGTGACCTGCACGCTGCCATGCTGGCGCACGAGTTCGCTGATCTGCAGGCGTCTCTGGCTGGTGTCGCGGCTGGCGGCCATGGGGTCCCTTCCTTACCTGTCAGCAAGTATGGGACATTTCGTTAAATTTCGCTATTGATGCTAAACGAAACATGGTATAGGCTCGGTTTCGTTTCGTTAAGCCACCTCGCCGCCACCGCCCTGAGGAGACCCTCGTGAAGACTGCCCGACTGCACCGGAACACGCTTTTCTGCGGTATCGCCCTGGCCCTGCTGGCATCGCCCGCGGCCTTCGCACAGCAGACGGACACCGAGGACGACATCGAGTCGCTGGACGCGATCGTGGTGACGGGCGTGCGCGGCAGCCTTGCGCGCGCCACCGAGCTCAAGCGCAACTCGTCCACGGTGCAGGATTCGATCAGTGCGCTGGAACTGGGCAAGTTCCCCGACGACAACGTCGCCGATTCGCTCAGCCACATCACCGGCGTCTCCATCTCGCGCACGGCGGGCGGCGAGGGGCAGAAGGTGAGCGTGCGCGGCCTCGGCCCGGAGTACACGTTGACCACGTTCAACGGCCGCATCCTGGCCACCGACGGCGCCGGGCGCGATTTCGCCTACGACGTGCTCCCGGCCGACGTCATCAGCGGCGCCGACGTGATCAAGGGCGCGCAGGCCTCGCTGACCGAAGGCGCGATCGGCGGCTTGGTCAACCTGCGTTCGGCCAGCCCGTTCGACCGCACCGGCCAGCACGGCGCCGTGCGCCTGGAGGGCGATCGCAACCTGATGTCCGAAAACAACGGCGGCAAGCTTTCGGCCGTGTACAGCAACACCTTCGCCGACGACACCTTCGGCGTGCTGTTCGGCCTGGTCTACGGCCAGCGCAAGGACCGCACCGACATCGCCGGCAACGACGGCGGCTGGAGCCGCAACGCCGATCCGAACGACGAGAGCTGGCTGTGGGGCAACACCTGGGGCGGGCACATCGATCCCAACGGCAACGGCGAGCTCGACCCGGAGGAATACGGCCTGATCGGTCCGGGCCAGTTCCGGGTCGGCTCGATCCTGGAGGAAAAGAAGCGCAAGGCGTTCTCGGCCAAGCTCGAGTGGCGGCCGAGCGACCGCGTGAAGGTCTCCTTCGACGGCCTGAAGACGCGGCTCGATTCGCCCCAGGTCGGTTACCAGCAGTCGTACTACCCGCTGTACGCGCCCGGGCGCTGGTCGAACCTGACCATCAGCAACGGCATCGTCACCGACTTCACCATGGACGATCCCGATCCGGAGATGCGGCTCAACCCCGAGTTGCTGAACCAGACCGAGTACCGCGTGGTCGACACCGACCTCTACGGCCTCAACGGCCAGTGGAAGGTGACCGACGACTTCACCCTCAGCGCCGACGTCTACCGCTCGACCTCGCGCCGCCACTCCGGCGGCCTGGACAGCTACGTGGTGCTGCGCATGAACCAGCCCAACGTCGCGCGGATCTGGCTTGACGGCGGCATGCCCAACGTCGAGGCGACGTTCGACGACGGCCGCGACCTGATCGCAGGCCTGGCCAACGGCCAGTTCGGCGCCGACGATTTCAACACGCACTACTTCTCGCTGGCCGGCGACAACATCGACGACCGCATCACCGGGGGCTCGGTGGCCGGCGACCTGTTCGTCGGCGAACTCGGCATCGACAGGATCAAGTTCGGCGTGAACCGCACCGATCGCCGCAAGGCGCGCGACCTGGTCAACAATTCCATCACCGGTGGCGCGGACTACTACTCGGGGCCCAACGCGATCAACGTCGGAGCGCTGGGCGGCAACGTGATCTCGCATTCGTTCACCCTGCCCAACTTCATGAGCGGCGTGTCCTCGGTGTTCCCGCGCTCGTTCCTGGCCTTCGACGTGCCCAGCTACATCGCGGCGCTGCAGGGCTACAACGGCAACCCGCGGCCGGGCGGCGGCGCGTACGACTACGCGGGGGCGGCGCCGGTGTGGAATCCGCTGGAGAGCTACCGCGTCAGCGAGAAGACGCTGGCCAGCTACATCGAGTTCGACCTGTCCGGCGAGCGCTGGGACGGCAACGCCGGCGTGCGCCTGGTGAAGACGACAACGACCGCCCAGGCCTGGGACGCGCAGATCCTGGGCATCGTCGAGTTCGGCGCCTTCAACTACAGCGCGGTGTACGACGAACCGAGCTCGGTCTACCAGGAGTCCGACTACACCTTCGTGCTGCCGACGGCGAATTTCACCTGGCACTTCACCGACAACCTGCAATTGCGGCTGGGCGCGGCCAAGACCATGGCGCGGCCGGCGGTGAGCCAGCTGGCGCCCACCAACACCACCGAGAGCGTGTCCTGGGGCGAGTTCACCCAGATCTACGGCGGCAACGCCGAGCTCAAGCCCTACAGCGCGCGCCAGGCCGACGCGTCGCTGGAGTGGTACTTCGCCGAGAACTCCATCTTCAACTTCGCGGTGTTCCACAAGCGCATCGAGAACCAGATCACCACCAGCTGGGAGCCGGGCCAGGACATCGGCGTCGGCCCGATCCTCGACACCGACGGCAATCCCGTCACCGAAGGGCCGACCCTGTTCAACGTGATGCGCCCGATCAACGGCGACTACGCCAAGGTGCGCGGCTTCGAGGCCGGCCTGCAGCATTTCTGGGACAACGGCTTCGGCTTCCGCGCGCAGTACACGCGCAACTGGTCGAAGAGCTGGGTCGACGACGAGGAGCGGCCGCTCGAAGGCATCGCGCCCTCGGTGTATTCGCTGGGCGTGACCTACGAGAAGGGGCCGTGGTCGCTGGGTGCGACCGCCGACCGCACCGACGGCTTCGTCACCGCGATCAACGTGCTGGGCGGCGGCTACAACGAGCAGGCCGATCCGATCACCTGGCTCACCGCGCACGCCTCCTATGCCGTCAACGACCGCTTCACGGTTTCCCTGGAGGGCAGCAACCTGCTCGACGAGGAGAACACCTACAGCATCAACGGCAATCCGCTGCTGTCGCAGGGCTACTATCGCTATGGTCGCTCGCTCACGCTGGGCCTGAGCTACCGGTTCTGACGCGGGCCGGCCGCCGCTTCGCTTCGCGGAGCGGCGGCGGGATGTCCTGCCACCATCCGAAGGAGGTCGATGACATGGAAGTGTCCCGTTCGTTGGTATGCAGTCTTGCCGGCGCGGTCGTGCTGGCCTGTGTCGGTGCGTCGCAGGCCGACGGTATCGATGCCGGCCAGCGCGCCGGTGCGCGGGCCGAAGCCTCGCGCGTTGCGCTGATCCGGGAGACGCGCGTTGCGGTGGCTTCGACGGCACGCGTCCCGGTGGTGCCGATGGCCGGGCGCGTCGCCACGGAAGCATCGCCGGATTCGCCCGTGGTTCGCGGCGCGGCGTCGCCGCCGGCGACGGCGACGGCACGGCAGGATCGTGCCGCCGCGCCGGCGAT
This sequence comes from Pseudomonadota bacterium, assembly GCA_023423855.1. GTDB lineage: Bacteria > Pseudomonadota > Gammaproteobacteria > Xanthomonadales > Xanthomonadaceae > Luteimonas. Next base: position 11,708 of record JAFAEU010000020.1, read on the forward strand.
CCGGGCCACCGGCGGCAAGGGACCCCGGCGCCTGCGCGCGGCCGCCGATTTCGTGCCGGTGCCGCTGCAGGGCCGCATCGACCGCGTGCAGCCGATGACCGGGATCGTGCTGTGGAACGACAACGTGTCCGACCTCAACGCCCTCGGCGCCGACGTGCAGCTGGAGTTCGCGTACTTCAAGTACAGCGACGTGGTGAACGACCAGGACGTTTACGACTGGTCGGCGGTGGACGCCAGGCTCGCTTCGGCCGCGGCGCGCGGGCACCAGATGATCCTGCGCTTCCACGACACCTATCCGGGCCAGACGAGGATCTCGATTCCCGCCTACGTCGCCAACTCGCCCGGCTATGAACTGAGCTACCGCAGCGTCGAAGGGCGGCAGACCTTCATTCCCGACTGGCGCTCGGCGCTGCTGCAGCAGTTCGTGCTGGAGTTCTACACCCGCTTCGCGCAGCGCTACGACCAGGATCCGCGCCTGGCCTTCCTGCAGGCCGGCTTCGGCTCGTATGCCGAGTACCACCTCTGGGACGGGCCGCTGACGCTGGGGCAGACCTTCCCGTCCAAGGCCTTCCAGCAGCAGTTCCTCGAGCACCTGGGCGCGACGTTCGCGCAGACCCCGTGGTCGCTGTCGATCGACGCGGCCAGTTCGACCTATTCGCCGTTCTCCGCGGCGCCCGCGCTGCGGCAGCTGCGCTTCGGGCTGTTCGACGACTCGTTCATGCACGAATCCCATTCCGGGGACGACCAGGAGTACAACCGCTGGGCCTGGCTGTTCTTCGGCGAACAGCGCCACCACCACAGCCCCGCGGGCGGCGAGTTCAACTACTACAGCGACTTCGACCAGCAGCACGTGCTGGACTACCCGAATGGTCCGTACGGTCGGAACTTTGAATCGTTCGCGGCGCAGTACCGCATCACCTACATGATCGGGAACGACCAGCCGCGCTACCAGACCCGCGCGCGGATCAAACAGGCGGCGATGGCGACCGGCTACGCGTTCCGCATCACCGGTCTCGCCAGCAACGGTGACTGCGTGCGCATGGATATCCGCAACGAAGGAATCGCGCCGATCTACCACGACGCCTGGCCGGCGGCCAACGGCCAGCGCGCGGAGGCGTCGCTGAAGGGACTGTTGCCCGGAGGCGAGGACACGTTCGAGGCCTGCATCGGTCCGCACCAGCCGGGCGCGCTGGAAATCGGCATCGAGAGCGACCGGCTGGTGGCGGGGCAGCGGATCCAGTTCAACGCGGATCTGCCGTAGGGCGGCTGCGGTTGGCCCCCACCCCAACCCTCCCCCGCAGGCGGGGGAGGGAGCCAAAAGCAGGCGCCACTCTTGCTCCCTCCCCCGCCTGCGGGGGAGGGCTGGGGTGGGGGCCAACCCGAAGCCAGTCCACCCGCATCCCGCGCCCCTGCCAAAGCAGCGCGCAACAAAAAACCCGGCAGCGCGAGCTGCCGGGTTTCCTGCGTCGGCGCGACGAGGGGAGGGGACGCGCCGTCTTGGGGAACAGCTTTCGCGGATCAGCGACGCTTGGTCGTCTTCGCCGCCGAAGCCACGACCTTCTCCGCCGCGGCCTGCGCCTTGACGGTGGCCGACTCGAGCTGCGACTTGGCGATCTCGGCGATGGCTTCGTTGGTCTTCACGGTGGCGCCGAAGACTTCCTGGCCGGCGCTGAGGGCGCGCTCGGCGTTCTCGCGGGCAACCTGCACGCCCTTCGGGAACAGCGTCTTCAGGCCGTCGAAGTCACGCACGTCCGCGGCTTCGCCGAGGAACGAGAAGGTGGCTTCGGCGTTCTCTTCGAGCGTGGACAGCTGCAGGCCGAACGCCTTCTGGACGTTGTCGAGGGTCAGCTGGTTGATGCGGGCGGCGGTGTCGGCGAACTGGCGCGTCGCGGCCGCGAACTGGTCGTTGTACTGGTAGCTCATGGTGATCTCCTGTCGATCAGCCGGCGCGGATTGCCGGTTTGTGCGGTGCAGCATAGACGGGGCAATGTTGCATTGCAACATCGGGCCGACGAACGGCAACCTTGTGTTCAGAATTCAACAAAATCAATGATTTGTGCGGGGTGCCTGAAGGCGCGCCTGCAAGAGGGGCGCTACTCCCCCGCGTAGCGGCAGCCCGACGTGCAGGTTTCGCGCACCACCACCGCGCTGAGCGCGGGCAGCGCCGGCTTGAGCCGGTCCCAGATCCAGACGGCCAGCCGCTCGCTGGTCGGATTCTCCAGGCCGGGCACGTCGTTGAGGTAGTGGTGGTCGAGCTGCTCGTACAGCGGCCTGAAGGCGGCCTTGATGTCGGCGAAGTCCATCACCCAGCCGCTGTCGGCGCCGGGTTCGCCGGAAACGTGCAACTCCACCCCGAACGAATGCCCGTGCAGGCGCGCGCACTTGTGGCCCGGCGGCACGTTCGGCAGCCGGTGCGCGGCCTCGAGGGTGAAGCTCTTGAAGATGTCCATGGCGCGATTCTCGGCGCTGGACGCGGCCGCGGCAATCGCCGCCGCGGGCGTCGCGTCTGGGGCGATGCGGGGGCGCACGGTACGATAGCGGCCCCAGACCGATGCCGGCGCGGCATGCGGAGACGATCCGCGTACCGCAGGCGACCTTCCCGACGCCCGCCATGCCCCGCGAGGAGCAAAGCCCCATGACGCCCGAAGACCTGCTGACCACCTACGGCCCGCGCGAATCGATGGAGTACGACGTGGTCGTGGTCGGCGCGGGTCCGGGCGGGCTGGCCACGGCGATCCGGCTCAAGCAGCTGGCGGCCGAAGCGGGCCGCGAAGTCTCGGTGTGCGTGCTGGAGAAGGGCTCCGAACCCGGCGCGCACATCCTCTCGGGCGCGATCATGGACCCGCGCGCGCTGTCCGAGCTGTTCCCGGACTGGCGGGAGAAGGGCGCGCCGCTGAAGCAGGCCGTCACCCGCGACGAGTTCCTGTTCCTCGACGAGGCCGGCGCGAAATCCACGCCCGCCTTCTTCCTGCCCGACTGCTTCGACAACCACGGCAACTACATCGTCTCGCTCGGCGCGGTGACGCGCTGGCTCGGCGCACAGGCCGAGGCGCTGGGCGTGGAGATCTTCCCGGGCTTCGCCGCCGACGAGGTGCTGTACGGCGACTCGGGCGCGGTGAGGGGCGTGGCCACGGGCAACATGGGCCTGGGCAAGGACGGCGAGCCGACCGCGGAGTTCCAGCTCGGCATGGAGCTGCACGCGAAGTACACGATCTTCGCCGAAGGCTCGCGCGGCCACCTCGGTCGTCGGCTGATCGAACGCTACGCACTCGACGCCGGCCGCGACCCGCAGGCCTACGGCATCGGCCTCAAGGAGCTGTGGCAGGCCGATCCGGACAGGCACCAGCCGGGGTTGGTGGTGCACACCGCCGGCTGGCCGCTGGACAGCGACACCTACGGCGGCTCGTTCCTGTATCACGCCGAGGACGGCAAGATCGCGGTCGGCTTCGTCGTCGGGCTCGACTACAAGAATCCATACCTGAGCCCGTTCGAGGAGTTCCAGCGCTTCAAGACCCACCCGGCCATCCGCAAGCAC
>JAFAEU010000047.1 GCA_023423855.1 Pseudomonadota bacterium
ATGCAGACCCGCCACGAAGACAACTTCGTCTACAACGTCGACGAGAGGATCCTCTCGACCTACCTGCAGGCCAACTTCCGTACCGATCGCCTGCGCGGCAACGTCGGCGTGCGCATCGCCAGCACCAAGCAGCATGCCGACTCCACCGACAGGGTTACCTCCTACAACGATTACTTCTACGACGGCGCCGACGGCAACCCGCTGGCCTGCCAGCAGGGCGACGCCGCGCCCGGCGGTGCACCCGCCGACACGTACTGCGGCAGCGAGGGGTACTGGAGGCTCTCCGACAGCGTGGCGCGGCCCGAGACGTTCGAGGTCAGCGCGCTCGACCGCAGCTACCGCGACGTGCTGCCAAGCTTCAACCTGGCCTACGACCTGACCGACAGCCTGGTGCTGCGCGCGGCCGCCTCCAAGGTGATTGCGCGCCCGAGCTACAGCGACATCGCCGCCCCCGGCGGCCTGCAGTACTTCAGTCCCGAGTATGTCGCCGACCGCCGCCTGACCGGTGGTGCGAGCCAGCAGGGCTGGTACGGCTCCGGCAGCAACAAGGGACTGGAACCATACAAGGCCACGCAGTACGACGTGGGCCTGGAATGGTACTTCCAGCCGGGTTCGGTCGTGGGCCTGGGCCTGTTCCGCAAGAACGTCAGCAACTTCGCGGTGCCGGTGATCACCGACGTGGACATGGTCATCAACGGCGAGGCCGTGACGGTGCAGAACTATGCCACCCAGGCCGGCGGCCGCGACGCGGTGTCGCAGGGCGTCGAGCTGTATGCGCAGCACACGCTGGACTTCGGCCTCGGCTTCCAGTTCAACTACACCTACAACGACACCAACGAAGCGGCCATCACCCTCGGGGACGGCACCGAGCTCGGCGAGTCCCCGCTGGTCGGCAGCGCGAAGAACCAGACCAACTTCACCGTGTTCTACGAAGTGCAGAAGCTGCTGCTGCGCGCCTCGTACAACCGTCGCGGCGAAGTGGTGCAAGGCCTGGTCAATGGCTTGAACGTCTACGAGGAGCCGTACCAGCAGATCGACCTGAATGCCGCGTACAGCTTCACCCCCGCGTTCAGCATCAGCGCTTCGGTGCTGAACCTGACCAAGGAAGAGACGCGTTCGCACCTGGGCAACGACACCAAGGACCGCTTCTACTCCAACGGCTACGCGGGCCGCGTCGCGTACCTCGGCCTGACCTACAAGTTCTAGGAGACTCTCCCTCCTGCCCCTCGCGTCCCATGACGCGAGGGGTTTTCCTCCGGCCTGCGAAACCGCCGCAGCGCACCACGGACCGCAGAGGAAGCCGACACGAACGGGGACAACGCAAGGAATACAGCGATGGGCAGCGACAACCGCATCCGGAGCATCGTCGTCGTGGGCGGCGGCAGCGCCGGCTGGATGGCGGCGACGGCGCTGGCCACCTACCTGGGCAAGGGCGCGTCCGTGCGCCTGGTCGAGTCCGAGGACATCGGCATCGTCGGCGTGGGCGAGGCCAGCGTGCCGCACATGCAGGCCTTCAACAGCCAGACCGTGGGCATCGACGAAGTCGACTTCATGGTCCACACCCACGGCACGATCAAGCTGGGCATCCAGTTCGTGGACTGGGGCCGCATCGGCGACCGCTACATCCACGGCTTCGGCACGATCGGCCGGGGCCGCGGGCCGCTGCCGTTCCACCAGTTCTGGCTGAAGGAACACCTGGCCGGGCGCGCGCCGGACATCGGCCAGTACACCGTGCAGACGATGGCGGCGCCGCTGAACCGGTTCGCGCTGCCGCGCGAAGCGCCGCCCGGTTCGCCGCTGGCCGGCATGGCCTATGCCTACCACTTCGACGCCAGCCTGTACGCGAAATACCTGCGCAAGCTGGCGGAACAGCGCGGCGTGCGACGCACCGAGGGCAAGGTGGTCGACGTGGTGCTGCGCGGCGGGGACGGTTTCGTCGAGTCCGTGGTGATGGACAGCGGCGAACGCATCGAGGGCGAACTTTTCATCGACTGCTCCGGCTTCCGCAGCCTGCTGCTGGGCAAGGCGCTGCACACCGGCTATGTCGACTGGACCCGATGGCTGCCCTGCAACCGGGCGATGGCCGTATCCTGCGACGGCGTGGAGCCGCTGACCCCGTACACCCGCGCGACCGCGCGCACGGCCGGCTGGCAATGGCGCATCCCGCTGCAGCACCGCATCGGCGCCGGCTACGTCTACTCCAGCGAGCATCTCGGCGACGACGAGGCCGCGGCGACCCTGCTGGCGAACCTGGACGGCAAGCCGCATTCGGACCCGTTCCCGCTGCGCTTCACCACCGGCATGCGCGAGAAGTTCTGGAACAGGAACGTCGTCGGCCTGGGCCTGGCCAGCGGCTTCCTGGAACCGCTGGAATCCACCAGCATCTACCTGATGCAGTCGGGCATCCAGCGCCTGCTGGGCCTGTTCCCCGACCGCGATTTCGACCCGCTGCTGAGCGAGCGCTACAACCGCGACAGCGCATTCGAATTCGAACGCGTCCGCGACTTCCTGGTCCTGCACTACCACGCGACCGAACGCGACGACACGCCGTTCTGGGACTACTGCCGCACCATGTCGATCCCCGACAGCCTGAAGGAGGCGATGGACCTGTTCCGCGCCGACGGCCGCTACTTCCGCCACGGCGAGGACTTCTTCGCCCTGCCCAACTGGGTGCAGGTGATGCTGGGCCAGCGCATCCTGCCGCGCGGCTACCATCCGATCGTCGACGAAATGCCGGAATCGGTGCTGGCCGAGTTCGTCGAGCGCACCAGGCAGGACGTCGCCCGCAGCGTCGAGACGATGCCTTCGCACCGGCAGTTCATCGATCGCTATTGCAAGGCCATGGAACCCTGATGCCGACGCAATCCCCGCGATCGGGCCAACGCATTCCCGCGGCAGGCGCGCCCGCCGGGGACATCCGCTGGCCCGATCCCGGCGTGCGCGCCGACGTGCCGCCATCCGATCCTCCTTCCCCCTGGAGCCCCCCGACGCCATGACGCAGACCGTTCCCGCGCACGACGACTTCCGCAGCGAAGCCTTCCTGCGCGACCACATCCGCAGGACCATGGCCTTCTACCATCCGCGCTGCATCGATCCGGCCGGCGGCTTCTTCCACTACTTCAAGGACGACGGCCGCGTCTACGACGCATCGCATCGGCATCTGGTCAGCAGCGCGCGGTTCGTCTTCAACTACGCCACCGCGGCGCGCGAGTTCGGGTCCGGGGATCCGGCGCTGCGCGAGGAATACATGAAGGCCGTGCGCCACGGCCTCGCCTTCCTGCGCGACCGTCACCACGACCCGCAGGGCGGCGGCTACTTCTGGACGCTGCGCGACGGCGCGCCGGAAGACACCACGCAGCACTGCTATGGCGCCGCCTTCGTCCTGCTCGCCTATGCCGTCGCGCTCGGCGCCGGCGCCGAGGAATGCCGGCCGTGGATGGACGCGCACTGGGACCTGCTGGAGACGCGCTACTGGGAGCCGGAACACGGCCTGTACCGCGACGAGGCCACCCGCGACTGGCGGTTCAGCGGCTATCGCGGGCAGAACGCCAACATGCACATGTGCGAGGCGATGCTGGCGGCCTACGAGGCCGGCCGCGAACCGCGCTACCTGCAGCGCGCGCTGCAGCTGGCCGACCACATGACCCGGCGCCAGGCCGCGCAGTGCGACGGACTGGTGTGGGAACACTACGACGCGCAGTGGCGGGTCGACACCGACTACCACCGCGACGACCCGAAGCACCTGTTCCGCCCCTGGGGTTTCCAGCCGGGCCACCAGACCGAATGGGCCAAGCTGCTGCTGATCCTCGACGGCCACCTGCGCCGGGCGGGCGAGCCCGCCGACTGGCTGGTGCCGCGCGCGGCGGAACTGTTCGACCGCGCGGTCGAAGCCTCGTGGGACCCGGAGTTCGGCGGACTGGTCTACGGCTTCGCCCCCGAATCTCTGCGCAAGGACATCGCCGGCCCCTCGCTGCCCGACGGCCGCCATTTCGTCTGCGACGACGACAAGTACTTCTGGGTGCAGGCCGAATCGCTGGCCTGCGCCGCGCGACTGGCGCAGGCGACCGGCGAGGACCGCTACTGGCAGTGGTACGACCGTCTCTGGGACTACGCCTGGCGGCATATGGTCGACCACGTGCACGGGGCCTGGTACCGCATCCTCGATCGCGAGAACCGCAAGTACGACGACGAGAAGAGTCCCGCGGGAAAAACCGACTACCACACCATGGGAGCCTGCCATGACGTCCTCTCGGTGCTGCGCACGCATGGCTGACGCGCCGTTCTTCCGCGGCTGCCTCGCGCCGCTGCTGGCGGTGCTGCTGGTCGCGGCGGCCGCCGCCACGGCGGGCGAGCCGCGTTTTTCCACCTCGTTCGAGACCGGCGAGCCCGTTCCTGCCGCCCGCGATGGCGACGGCGCCGGCGTGGGGGTAGGCCGTGGTCCCGCGGAGCCGTACGCGGCCAGGGC
>JAFAEU010000096.1 GCA_023423855.1 Pseudomonadota bacterium
CTTCCCCCGCTTGCGGGGGAAGGTTGGGATGGGGGTGCGAGGCGCACAGTGCCGAGCGTTCTTCGCGAAAGGCGCCCCCGCCCCAGCCCTCCCCCGCAAGCGGGGGAGGGAGCAAGGGCAGGCCGAAAGCAGTTTTCCGAACGTGTTGACAATTTTCTGATTAGGATCATGATCCCCGATCAGGATGTCCGGTGCGCGTGCCCGACGGGGAGCGGGCCGGACGGACCCTCCAATGCCGCCGATTCGCCCGGGGAGACCAGAGATGAACGCGTTCCAGTCCGCACGTCCGTGGTATCGCTCGCCACTCTCGCTCGCCATCGCCAGTACGCTGGCCTGGGTGGCCGCCGCGCCCGTGGCCGCGCAGGACAGTCCCGGCGCCGATGCGCCGCCGTCCGCCGCGCAGGCCGACGCGGCCATGCTCGACACCGTGGTGGTCACCGCCAACAAGCGCGTCGAGAACATCCGCGAGGTCGGCGCCTCGATCAGCGTGATCGGCGAGCGCCAGCTCGAGAACATGGGGTCCAGCTCGCTGACCGACTACGCCGCGCTGATCCCCGGCATGCAGGTGCAGAGCAGCGGCACGCCGGGCCTGACCTCGGTTTCGCTGCGCGGCATCTCCGCGCTGTCCTCCAGCGCGACCGTGGCGACCTACATCGACGAGGTGCCGGTCGGCTCCAGCGGCATCTACCAGGGCGCGAATGCGCTGATGCTCGACCTGCTGCCCTACGACATCAGCCGCGTCGAGGTGCTGCGCGGGCCGCAGGGCACGCTCTATGGCGCCGGCGCGGTCGGCGGCCTGCTCAAGTACGTGACCCGCGCGCCGGAACTGGCCGGCGACGAGTTCCGCATCGGCCTCGGCCTGCGCTCGGTGCAGGACGGCGACAGCGGCTGGAACGTGCGCTTCGGCGCCAGCCTGCCGCTGCAGGAGGATCGCCTCGGCCTGCGCCTGAGCTTCGCGCGCAACGACCTGCCGGGCTACGTCGACAACGTCGTCGACGGCCGCCAGGACATCAACGGCGCCGAGCAGACCGGCGCGCGCGCGGCGCTGTGGTGGGACGGCGACGCCTTCGACCTCAACCTGTCGGTGCTGCAGCAGCGCATCCACGCCAGCGACCGCGCCGCGGTCGCGCTCGACCCGGAATCGGGTGCGCCGCTGTTCGGCGATTTCACCGGCCGGACCTGGCAGCGGCAGCCGTTCTCCAAGAACCTCACGCTGGCCTCGCTGGGCCTGGACTGGGACCTGGGCTGGGGTGATTTCGTGTCCGCGACCGGCTGGTCGGAGACCCGGACGGTCGACCAGGTCGATTCGACCATCCAGTTCGGCGAGATTTCCAACCTGATGCTGGGCCTGCCGGACCCGGGCAGTTCGTTCGTGCGCTACGGCTTCGACCTCGACAAGGTCACGCAGGAATTCCGCCTGACCTCGAAGAGCGGCGGGCGCTTCGAGTGGATGGTGGGCGTGTTCTATACCAGGGAGGACGCGCTGCAGAGCCAGTTCGCATGGCTGGGCCAGTTGGACGGCTCGCCGCTGCCGGCGCCGTTCGACGAGATGTTCGGCACGCTCGCGATGCTGGAGATGCCGAGCACCTACGAGGAGCTCGCGCTGTTCGCCAACGGCTCCTGGCGCTTCGGCGAGCGCTTCAAGCTCGACGCCGGCATCCGCCAGGCGCGCAACGACCAGTGGTTCAGCCAGAACGCCACCGCCGGCATCCTGGTGCCGATCGGCGAGGCGCCGGGCGAATCCAGCGAGGACGTGTTCACCTGGAGCCTGAGCCCGCAGTTCCAGCTTTCGCAGGACGTGATGCTGTACGCGCGCGCCGCCAGCGGCTACCAGCCGGGTGGCCCGAACGTGGCGGTGCCCGGCATGCCGCCGAGCGTGGACTCCTCGATGCTCGACAGCTACGAGATCGGGCTGAAGTCGCAGTTCGCCGATCGCCGGGTGACGCTCGACGTGTCCGCGTTCCGGATCGAATGGGACGACATCCAGGTGGGCGCCTCGTTCAACGGCATCGGCGGCCTGGTCAACGGCGGCGAGGCGAGCAGCGAGGGCCTGGAGCTGTCGTCGCGGTTCCGCGCGACGGACAACCTGGTGCTCGGGCTCAACGGCGCGTACACCAAGGCCAGGATCAAGAATGATTTCGAGTCGACCGTGATCCCGCAGGAAGGCTACGACGTGGTCCTCAACACCGGCCTGGCCGGCGACCGCATGCCCTACGTGCCGGAATGGTCGTGGTCGGCGACCGCCGAATACGTCTTCACCACCGGCGGCGGCTTCAACGGCCAGGTGGGCGCGGCCCTGCGCTGGACCGGCGATCGCGTCAACGACACCACCGAACGCCAGCGCGTGACCGCGCCGGGCGATCCGTCGACGGTGCTGCAGGAAGTCCTGACGCCGCCGGTGGAGATCGACGGCTATCGCGCGCTCGACCTGTACGCCGGCTTCGGCCGTGGCGGTTGGGAGCTGCGCGCCTACGTCAACAACGTCACCGGCGAGGACGGCTGGTCGTCGATCGCTCCGGCCGACAACCAGCTCACCGGCGCGCGCGTGCAGCTGGCCGCCGTGCCGATCCAGCCGCGCACCTTCGGCCTCGAATTCGACTACCGCTTCTGATCCACGCGCCGGAGTCAGGGGCATCCGGCACACATGATGATTGTCATTCCGAGCGTAGCGAGGAATCTGCTGTTTGCGGTGACGCTTGAGAAGCGGATTCCTCGCTACGCCCGGAATGACATCCGTGACACCTGCGACATCTGTTAGAAGTTCAAGGACCCGAGCGCCACCGCATGCAGACCGCCGCTCCGACGCTACGCGAAGCCGAAACCCTGCCGCAGCCCTACCTGCTGTTCCTCGGCGACACCACCGAGGCCGGCTACGCCAAGACCGCGTTCGGCCTGCGCGACTGGGCGAGCGAGCGCTGCGTCGGCGAGTTCGCCTGCGCCGGCGCCACGGTCAGTACCGGCCTGCCGTCGATGACGCCGGCGCAGGCGCGCATGCTCGGCGCGCGCTCGATGGTGATCGGCGTCGCCAATCCCGGCGGACGCATCCCGCCGGCGTGGCTGCCGTCGCTGCTGGAGGCCTTGCACGCGGGGCTGGACCTGATCGGAGGCATGCACGCGCGGTTGTCGGGCATCGAGCCGCTGCGCAATGCGGCGGTGGTGCACGGGCGGCGCCTGATCGACGTGCGCGAACCGCCGGCGGCACTGCCGGTCGCCAGCGGCCGCAAGCGCAGCGGCCGGCGCCTGCTGACCGTCGGCACCGACTGCGCGCTGGGCAAGAAGTACACCGCGCTGTCGCTGGTGCGCGCATTCCGCGAGCGCGGCGTCGACGCGCAGTTCCGCGCCAGCGGGCAGACCGGCATCCTGATCGCGGGCGCCGGCGTGCCGGTGGACGCGGTGGTGGCGGACTTCGCCGCGGGCGCGGCGGAAACGCTGTCGCCCGACGCCGATCCCGCGCACTGGGACGTGATCGAAGGCCAGGGTTCGCTGTCGCATCCGGCCTATGCCGGCGTGTCGCTGTCGCTGCTGCACGGCAGCCAGCCGGACGTGATCGTCGTCTGCCACGAGCACGGCCGCGAGCGCGTGCTCGGCCATCCGCACTACGGCCTGCCGTCGATCGAGGAGACGATCGAGCTGGCGCTGCGGCTCGGTGCGCGCACCAGTCCGGCGATCCGCTGCGCCGGCGTCAGCCTCAACACCGGCGCGCTCGACGACGCAGCCGCGCAGCGGGCGATCGCGGAAACCGCCGCGCGCCTCGGCCTGCCCGTGGCCGATCCGATGCGCGGCGGCGAGGCCTTCACGCGGCTGGTCGACGCCTGCCTCGCATGACGCCTGCCTCCACCTGGTTCCAGCGCTACCTGCTGCCGGGCTTCGTGTTCCAGGCGGCGGTGATCGCCGGCGGCTACGCCACCGGGCGCGAGCTGGTGGAGTTCTTCCTGCCGGCCGGCCCCTGGGGCGGCCTGCTCGGCATGGCGGTGAGCATGCTGGTGTGGAGCGCGGTGCTGATGGTCAGCTTCGAGCTGGCCCGGGTCGCGCGCGCCTGGGACTACCGCGCGTTCTTCAAGCTGCTGCTCGGCCGTGGCTGGTTCGCGTTCGAGATCGGCTATGTCCTGCTGATGCTGGTGATCATGGCGGTGATGGGCGCGGCGGCCGGGGAGATCGCCTTCAGCCTGTTCGGCCTGCCGCGGCTGGCGGGTTCGCTGGCGATGATCGCCGCCACCGGCGCCATGCTGTTCTTCGGCACGGCCGCGATCGAGAAGTTCCTGGTCGCGTCGGTCGGCTACCTGTACCTGGTCTACTTCGTGTTCGTGGTCTGGGCCGTGGTGGCGTTCGGCGACCGCATCGACGCGAACTTCGCCTCGGTGCCGGTCGACGGCGGCTGGTTCAAGGCCGGCGTGACCTACGCCGGCTACAACGTCGCCACCATTCCCGCGGTCCTGTTCTGCGTGCGCCACTTCGGCCGCCGCCGCGAGGCCCTGGCCGCCGGCGCGCTGGCCGGGCCGTTGGGCATGCTGCCCGGCGTGGTGTTCTACATCGCGATGATGGGCTACTACCAGGAGATCGCCGACGAGGCGCTGCCCTCGGCCTTCCTGCTGGCGAAGCTGCAGGCGCCGTGGTTCGAGTGGGCGTTCCAGATCGCGGTGATGCTGACCCTGGTGGATACCGGCGTGCCGCTGCTGCACGCGATCAACGAGCGCGTCGCCAACGCATGGGAAGAGCGGCGCAGGCCCATGCCCCGTTCGCTGCGCCCGGCGCTCGCGGTCGGCGTGATGCTGGTCGCGGTGTACGCCGCGACCGCGGTCGGGCTGGTCGATTTGATCGCCAAGGGCTACGGCACGCTCACCTGGTATTTCCTGGCGATTTACGTATTGCCGCTGATGACATGGGGGCTGTGGCTGCTGTGGCGGAGGAGAAACCGATGGCCGTGATTTCGAAATGCCTGCGGGCCGCCGCGGTCGCGGCGGGATCCCTGTTCGCCTTGGCCGCCTTCGCCGCGCCGCCGGAAGGCTTCGACGCGCGCGTGGAGCAGGCGATGCGCTCGCGCGACGTGCCGGGCATGGCGATCGCGATCGTCGAGAACGGCGAGATTGTGCACGCGAAGGGCTATGGCGTGCGCCGGCTGGGTGCGCCGGAAGCCGTGGACGCCGACACCATCTTTCCCACCGGCTCCACCGGCAAGGCAGTGACCGCGGCGGCGCTGGCGATCCTCGTCGACGAAGGCAGGCTGGGCTGGGACGACAGGGTCATCGACCACCTGCCCGACTTCCGCATGCACGACGCCTGGGTGACGCGCGAGATGACCGTGCGCGACCTGCTGCTGCATCGCAGCGGCCTTGGCCTCGGCGCGGGCGACCTGCTGTTCATCCCGCGCAGTTCGCGCAGCCGCGCCGACATCGTGCGCGCGCTGCGCCACATCCAGCCGGCGACCAGCTTCCGCAGCGGCTACGCCTACGACAACATCCTCTACATCGTCGCCGGCGAGCTGGTGTCCGCGGTCAGCGGACAGGACTGGGAAAGCTTCGTGCGCGAGCGCATCTTCGCGCCGCTGGGCATGCGCACCGCGACCAGCCACGAGGACGACCGCTTCAACACCGAAAACCGCGCGCAGCCGCATGCGCGCCTCGATCCGCGCCTGCGCGGGCTCGGCGAGCAGCAGGTGCTGCCCGAGCGCGAAGGGCTGGGGCAGGTGGGCGCGCCGGCCGGCGGCCTGTCGTGGAGCGCCAACGACTTCGCGCGCTGGCTGCAGGCGCAACTCGCGCTCGGCGCCGCGCCGGGCGATGAGGGCAAGCGGCTGTGGAGCGAGGCGAACGCGCGCGAGATGTGGAACCCGCAGGTGCCGGTGCCGATCCGTCCGTTCCCGGCGCCGATCGCCGACATCACGCCGCAGTTCTCCGGCTATGCGCTGGGCTGGAACGTGCAGGACTACCGCGGCGTCAAGGTCGTGCAGCACGGTGGCGCGGTGTTCGGCGTGCTGGCCTACGTGGTGCTGGTGCCCGAGCGCAACCTCGGCATCGCGCTGCAGGTCAACGCCGAGGACGTGGAGGTGCTGCGCGGCCTGGGCTATGAACTGCTCGACCACTACCTCGGCTTCGAGCCGCGCGACTGGGTGGCGGCGTTCACGCAGTGGAACCGGCAGCGCCTGGAAGGCGGCCTCGCCGCGCTGGAGGCCATGGGCAAGCAGGCGCGCAAGGCGTCGCGCCCCTCGCTGCCCATGGCGGGCTATGCCGGCGACTACGTCGACGCGTGGTACGGTCCGATCGCCATCGCCGAACGCGGCGGCAAGCTGCGCATCGACTTCCGCCAGACGCCGGACATGCAGGGCACGCTGACGCACTGGCATTACGACACCTTCCGCGCCGACTGGGATGACGCGTCGATCGAGCCGGCCTACGTGACCTTCGCGCTGGACGCCGAGGGCAAGGTCGCGCGGATCACGATGAAGGCGGTCTCGCCGACGGCCGACTTCAGCTACGACTACCACGACCTGCTGTTCGAGCCGCAGGCAACAGGCCACTGATTCACACCTCTTTGTAGGAGCGGCTTCAGCCGCGACCGTATCCGGTCCGTCGAACATACGGTCGCGGCTGAAGCCACTCCTACAACCTTCGGATTTCTGGGGCTGCGGTCGAGGCGCGGATTTCCGGAGATGACCGGGCATTGGCTTGACCTCGAGACAGCCCGCCGCGGAGCCGTCCGTCATGAGATGCTGCGCCCGCCGCCTGCCGGCATCGACGCAATCAACGGGAGGGTTTCGCCATGCCGTCGTCCCCGAACTGGCTGGTGTGGGCATTGCTGTCGGCATGCTTCGCGGCGATCACCGCGGTGCTCGCCAAGGTGGGCGTGAAGGACGTCGATTCCGACCTGGCGATGGCGATCAGGGCGGCCATCGTCGCGATCATCGCGGTGCCCTTCGTGATGGTCGCTGGGAAGTGGTCCAACCCGCTGGACCTGCCGCCGCGGACGCTGGTGTTCCTGGCGCTGTCCGCGTTCGCGGCGGGGGCGTCCTGGGGCTGCTACTTCAGGGCGCTGCAGATCGGCGAAGCGTTCAAGGTCGCGCCCATCGACAAGTTCAGCGTCGTGCTGGTCGCCGTGTTCGCCTTCATGTTCCTGGGCGAGCGTCCGTCCGGCCGGGACTGGGCGGGGATTGGCCTGATCACCGTCGGGCTGGTGCTGCTGGCGTTCAGGCGCTGAGCGGGTATCCGGCGGGAGTCAGTGCTGCTCCTCGGCGGCGGGGAACTTCGCCCGCTTGATCAGCCAGGCCACGCCGAGCAGGTCGCTGATCCCGACCAGGGCGCGGCCGAGGTTGTTGTACTTGGAGGTGCCGCGCGTGCGCGGACGATGGTTGACCGGCACGCTGGCGGTTTTCCAGCCCGCGCGCTGCATGAGCGCCGGCAGGAACCGGTGCATGTGGTCGAAGGCCGGCAGGTCCAGGAAGGCCGCACGCTCGAACAGTTTCATGCCGCAGCCGGTGTCGGGCGTGTCGTCGCGCAGCAGGCGGCCGCGGATGGCATTGGCCCACTTCGATGCCCAGCGCTTGCTGCGCGAGTCCCTGCGCTGCGTGCGCCAGCCGGCGAACAGCTTGACCTCCGGGGGCGAGCGGTCGCGTTCGGCGCAGAGCCTGGCGATGTCGGCAGGATCGTTCTGGCCATCGCCGTCCAGCGTCGCGATCCATTCGCCGCGCGCGGCCCTGACGCCGGTGCGGATCGCCGCGCTCTGGCCGGCGTTGGCCGAATGCCGGATGACGCGCAGTTCCGGCACCTCCGCCTTCAGCGCGTGGAGCACGGCGAGCGTGTCGTCGGTCGAGCCGTCGTCGACGTACAGGATCTCGAACGCAGGCGCGCCGCGCGGCAGCGAGGCGAGGATCTCGCGCACCAGCGGCGCGACGTTGCCCTGTTCGTTGAACGTGGGCACGACGACGGAAAGCGCAGGCCGGTCGACCCTGTGCGGAACGGGCCTATTCACGATCGGGCAGGTCCTGCGGGAACGGCGGCGTCGTGCAGTCGCCCGCGACGGCGGTTCCGGGAACCAGCAGCCAGCTGCGGCGGTTGGACTGCCCGATGGCGATGCTCCTGTCGCGGTCGACGCAGGGACCCAGCGCTTCGTCGAGCACGAACAGCCAGCGTCGATGCGGCGCGGCGCGGGCCCAGTCGCCGGCCTCGCGCCACTGCTCGTGCCAGGGCCGCTTGAAGCCGAACTCGGCCACCGGCCGGTCGGCCTGCAGGAGGTTCTGTTCGCGCCACGCGACCAGGCCCAGTTCCGCGTCGGGCCCGATGGCCTGCCCGGCGCGATCCATGATCTGCCGCGCAGAAGCGGAAGCGTCGATGGCGGGCATGAATCCAAGCCCCCAGGTCGCCCAGAGCCAGCAGGTGAACAGGACCAGGGCCTTGCCGATGCGGCGCGAGCCGAACACCGCAAGCAGGACGCAGCCCGCAAGTCCGAGCGCCAGCAGCCAGAGCAGGAGGCTGCGCTCGTCCGACCACGGGATCTCGCGCTGCGCGGCGAGGCGCCGCGCCCAGTCGCTCCAGCCGGCCAGCGCCGACATCGCGACCACCGTGACCAGGCCCGACAGCACGGCGAGGTACGAGGCGAGCGCGCGCCGCACGCCGCGCCTGCGCAGCAGCCCCGGGAGCAGAGGCGCGGCCGCGACGCACAGCGCGGGCAGCGCGGGGAAGATGTAGACCTCGCGCTTGCCCGGGCTCAGGCTGAAGAAGACCAGCACCAGCAGGCTCCAGCCCAGCAGCAGGACATGGCGCGGATCCAGGCGCCGGAGGCGACGCCACCAGGCGGGCACGAGCCACGGCAGGAGCAGGGCACCGGGCAGCCAGAGCGTGGCGACGACCTGCAGGTAGTACCACCAGGGCTGCACGTGCATCCAAGGATTGGCGTAGCGCTCCCCGGTCTGCTTGAACAGCAACTCGCGGGTGTAGCTTTCCAGCGCCGGATCGGGATCGAGCGCCAGTGTCGCCAGCAGCGGTCCGAGCCAGACGGCGGTGCCCGCGAGGAAGGCGAATCCGGCGCCGAACCAGTCCAGCGCCGATCCGGTGCGGGGAAGGGTTGCTTCCCGCCGGTGCGACAGCAGCGCCCACGGCAGCAATACCAGCAGCGGCACGAAGCCGACGCCCTTGGTCACCGTGCCCACGCCGGCCGCGAAAGCGCCCAGGCACAGCAGCCCGCGCGAGCGCGTGACCAGCAGGTGGTGCAGCAGAGCCCACAGCGCCAGCGTCGTCAGGGCCACCAGCACCATGTCGATCTGCCCGCGCTTGGCCTGCAGGCCGAACTGGAGGCAGACCCACAGCGCGCCGACGGCGTGCCAGGCAACGCGTCTCGACCACAGGCGCCGCGCCAGGTCCCAGGTGAGCCAGAGCGTGGCCAGCGCCGCCAGCAGTGACGGCAGCAGGAAGGCGATGCGCCAGTCGCGCACCAGCGTGTACGCGGCCGCCTGCATCCACATGAAGACGGCGGGCTTCTCCGCATAGAACTCCTGCCCGCGATGCGGAACGAGCCAGTGCCCGCTCTCCACCATCGCCTTTGCCGACAGGACGAATCGCGGTTCGTCCGCCGGCATCGGTTCGCGCATGCCGATGCCGGCGGCCAGGCTCAGCGCCACCAGCGCGACCCAGGCCGCGATCCGCCAATGCGAAGGTTTCAATGTCGGCAGCACGCGAAGGACCGGCGGGATCGATCGCGGCAGTCTTGCGGCGCGCGTGTCGGACAACTGTCGGAATGGCTGAACCGCCCCCGACTCCGGAAGCGGTGATTCTCGTCATCCCCGCGAAGGCGGGGATCCATTTGGCCTTGCGCAAAGACGCTGGATGACCAGCGCTTCGCGCTGTTGAAAGGCGCTTCCC
>JAFAEU010000149.1 GCA_023423855.1 Pseudomonadota bacterium
GCGGCTGGAGTGGTGCACGGCGTGGAAGCGCCAGAGCCAGGGGATGTTGTGGTAGGCGCGGTGCAGCAGCGCCTGCGCCAGGTCGGCGACGAACACCGCGATCAGGAACTGCGCCCACACCGGCAGCGACTGGATCGCCGCCTTCAGCGCGGGGAAGGCGGCCAGCCCGACGATCGTCGAGGTCGAGGCGGTGACCAGGATCAGGATGAACTGCACGAGCACGTGGCTCATGAAGAAATACGCCACGTCGGTGCGCCAGCCCTTGCGCAGCGGCGACACGCGGCGCTTGCCGAGGTAGTGCTCCAGCGGCACGAACACCAGCGCCGAGAAGAACAGCGAGATCACGAACCAGTCCAGGCCAAGCGAGTAGGGCGTCTGCCCGATCGAATCGAACTGCACGTTGGTGCCGCCGATCAGCACCGCCAGCGTCGCCGCGCCGACGCCGATCGCGGCGATGCGCTTGTTGCGGTCGCGCAGGATCGACACCGTGCCGAGGATGAAGGCGGCGATCAGCCCGACCAGCAGCAGGTGCCGGGCGAAGTCCTCGCTGTAGACCGCGCGGAACTCCTTGCTGGTGAGCAGTTCGGGGAAATGGAAGCACAGCACCGCGAACACGCTGAGCAGGCCGAGCATCGCCGAGGCGTAGGCGAAGAAGGAGCGTCGCTTGCGGGGCGGGCTGGCGTCCATGTGGCGGTCCGTCGACGGGTGGCGGCGAAAGCTTAGGGCATCCGGCGAGGGAAATGGTTGCCGCGATGCAGGGAAGCCGTCATCCCCGCGAAAGCGGGGATCCAGCGTCTTTACAGCAACGTAGATCGGTCGATCGTCGATTCGACTTCGGCCAAAGGCACTGGATCCCCGCCTTCGCGGGATGACGAAGGAGGAGCAGCCGGCGCGCCAGCCGCTGTGCTACTCGACGCGCGGCTCGAACCACTCCTGCAGCGAAATGCCCAGCCCCACGTAGGTCGCCTTGTGGTTGTAGTCGATCAGGCTCTCGCCATAGCCGTGGAACAGCTGCAGGCGTCCGCGCATCGGCAGCGAGCGGTGGATCGGGAAGCCCCAGTCGAACTGCAGTGCGCCGTGCGAGCGGTCGCCGCCGCGCAGGGAATGCCGCGCCATCAGCGAGAACTCGTTGCGTCCGCGCACGTGGGTCAGGGTCGCGTCGCCGCGGCCGATGTAGTCCTCGATGTCGGGGTTGTCATCGTCGCTGCCGTCGGAGACCCGGATCCATGGGCGCAGCACCAGCGCCCAGTCGTCGCGGTCGAGGCCGATGTTGAACATGATCCGGTTCCAGCTGCGCGACAGCGGATCGCCGCGGCCGTTGGACTGGTGGTTGATGCCGACCGCGGCCATCCGCCCCTTCCATCCGGCGATGCTGTAGCCGTTGCGGAACACGAGCAGTACCTCGGGCTCGTAGTTGGTCTCGCGGAACGGCCGCGACTGCTCGCCGTTGTAGACCTGCCAGCGCGAACTCTGGGTGTAGCCCATCCAGATGTCGCCGTTGTCGCCGAACAGGTTCTCGACCGCCTTGGTCTTGAAGCTCAGCTGGAACTTGGCCTCGATCGAATCCAGTCCCATCGGTGCGGTGACGGTGTTGTCCGGATTCTCCGAGCGCGGCATGTCGTTGACGTCGGAGGTCCAGAACGCCGGCAACAGGTAGAGCGGCTTGTAGGCGCGGAAGTTGAAGATGCCGAGCTTGGAATCCCGGGCCAGCTCCCAGCGGCTGTCGAGCAGCGATCCGCGGCCCACGTTCGCCAGCGCGCTGTCCAGCGCGTCGTCGTCGTGGCGGAACAGGTCGTCGCCGCGCCGTGGTGCCTGTTCGCGCGCCTGCGCGGCCATGGCCTCCGCTTCGGCTTGAGCGGCCTGCAGCGCCTGCCTGGCCTCCTGCGCCGCGAGGTCCGCCTGCTGCGGGCCGCCGGACGAGGCGCGCCGGGCGAGGGTGTCGTAGCAGGCGAGCCGGGCGGCGTCGATCTCGATCGCGGCGCAGCGCTCGAGCGAGGCCGCGTCGAGGGTCTGCGCCATCCCCGGTGCGGCCGCGGACAGCAGCAGGAGCAGGCTTGCCGGCGAGGATTTCCAACGGCTCATGGCGTATCCGCGGAGGGTTCGAGGAGATTGTTGTCGCCATCGGCCGCCTGCTGCGCCTGGGCAAGCTGCTCGTCGATGTCGCGATTGACCGAGGTGTCGGCGTCGGCGTCGTGGATCGGCTCGGCGTGGCCGGCGGGCGCTGCGTCGCCTGGCTCGCGCGCCGTGAGGACATGGTAGGTGGTCCGCGGCGCCTCGATGCCCGCGCGCGCGAACGCGGCCTTGACCCGGCGAATCGCCTCGCTGCGGACCTTGCCCAGGTCGCTCTCGCGCTGGTCGACCCAGCCGAAGAATCGCAGCACGATGCCGGCGGCCGAGAACTCCTGCACGCTCCACGAGGGGCCGGGGTCGGTCAGCACGCCCTCGATCTGCCGCACCTGCTCGATAGCCAGCGCGTGCGAGACGCGGATCGACTGGCTGCCGTCGATGGCGACGGTGAAATCGAAGCGCCGCTTGGGATTGCGGCTGTAGTTGAGCACGATCGCCTTGAACACCAGCGCGTTGGGCAGGCGCAGCTCGTTGCCGTCGAGCGTCATCAGCACCGTGGCGCGCGAATGCAGCGCGACCACCTTGCCCTCGTTGCCGTCGATCACCACATGCTCGCCCGGCGCGAACGGCTGGCGCAGGCTGAGCAGGACGCCGGCGACATAGTTCTCGGCGATGTCCTTGAAGGCGAAGCCGAGCACCAGGCCGACCACGCCGGCCGAACCGAGTACGGCCGTGACCAGCGCGGTGGCGTTGAGCAGGTCGAGCGCCAGCAGCACGCCGAACAGGGTGATCAGCGCGCGCAGCACGTTGCGGATCAGCCCGTTCATGTACGGGTTGTCGGTGCGCAGCCGCAGCAGGTGCAGCCGTCGCGACACGAACCCGCCCAGCCACGCGGCGAGCGAGACGATCAGCAGCGCCACCAGCAGCAGGGGCAGCTTCGCTGCCACGTCCGCCAGCTTCGCCGCGGCCTTGTCGAAGGTGAAATCGAAGCGGCCGCGGATGTCGGTGTCGGGGGGCGGCAGTTCGGCGACAGGCTCCGCCGTGGCGGATGCGGGCGTGGCGTCGTCGGCCGCCGCCTGCATCGCCCCGGCCGGCAGCGCCGCCAGCAGGCAGGCGAGGAGCAGGGGCAGCAGCAGGGCCAGGCGGACGAGGTGTCCGGAGCGGTAACCGGGGGCAGGCATGCGGGGACGTCGTGGAGAAAGCCGCAGTCTATCGTCGCGCCGGCAAGGCCGCGTCAATCGTGCCACCACGCCAGCGCGAAGATGCCGATCATCGCGAACGCCAGCGTGAGCTTGAGCACGATGCCGACGAAGATGCCGAACCAGGTGCCGATGCCGACCTTCGTCGCCTTCCCGAGGTCCTCGCCGCCGATGCTGCGGCGATCGATCAGTTCGCCGAGCACCGCGCCCACGAACGGCCCGGCGAATACGCCGACCAGCCCGAAGAACAGCCCCACGACCGCACCGACCAGCGCGCCCAGCACCGCCAGCCGGCTCGCGCCGACGCGCTTCGCGCCCGCGGCGGAGGCGAGGAAGTCGATGCCGATCGACAGCAGGGTCAGCACCGCCAGCAGCAGGATCGTCCATACGCCGATCTGCTCGAAATTCCCTGCCCAGGCCGCCAGCAGCATGCCGCCGAACACCAGCGGCAGCCCGGGCAGGGCGGGCAGGACGGTGCCGGCGATGCCGACCAGCACCATCAGCAGCGCGATGGCGTAGTAGATCGATTGCGTGTCCATGGGGGCTCCGTGGACGGCGGGGGCCGTCGACAGGCGCATTCTGGCAAATGCGCGGCGCGCATGCGCGCTATCCGGGATCGTGCCGTTCGCGGCGCCGTCGTGGCCGCTTACCGGGGGCGATTGCGTTGATCACTGCAATACTTGTACGTGTTGCGCGGAATGCGTCCGCGCACGGCAACCAAGGACCGGAGGAACCAGGATGTCTTCAGAGCGCCAGACGGGTACGGTGAAGAGTGTCGCCGCGGGCAACGTGGTCGTGGGGTGGGCCAGCCCGGGCGACGTGGTCTTCCGGGTCGCCGACTTCGCGGCAGCGGGCGTCGCTGTCCCGCCTGTCGGACACCCCCTCGTCTTTTTCGCCGAGAGCGGGAATGCGTCGAGCGCCAGCCTCACCGAAGGGCCTCCGGGCGGAGGCGGAAGCGGGGGAGTTGCCGTCATCACCTAGCGTGGCGGCGTCCGGATACGCTGGCGGGCCCGCTCCGTGCATCGGGAAAGGGCCGGCCCCGGACGCGACGGAGGGCGGTGCGCCCCATCGTGCGTTGATCTCTGGCGCGGGGGTCAATAG
>JAFAEU010000198.1 GCA_023423855.1 Pseudomonadota bacterium
CGGCCACGTAGAGCCTGCCCCGTACTTGATACGGGGGCCGACCTACGGATCCGGGCATTTCAATCAGGTCGCCACCTCGGCCAGCCTGTCGAGGAACTGCCGGCACCAGGCATGGATGTCGCTGCCGGCGATCGGACGCATCATCGACTGCCAGCGCTCGCGGCGTTCCTCGCGTGACATGGTCGAGGCGCGCGCGATCGCGTCCGCCACGCCGTCCAGGTCGTAGGGGTTGACCAGCAGCGCGGCGTCGAGTTCGGCCGCGGCGCCGGCCAGCATCGACAGCACCAGCACGCCGGGGTCCTCCGGGTCCTGCGCCGCCACGTACTCCTTCGCCACCAGGTTCATGCCGTCGCGCAGCGGGGTCACCAGCGCGACCTTCGCGGCGCGGTAGAACCCAGTCAGGGTGGCGTGGGCGAAATTGCGGTTGACGTAGCGCAGCGGCGTCCAGTCGGGCTCGGCGTGGGTGCCGTTGATGTGGCCGGCGATGCCCTCGAGCTGGTCGCGCAGGTGCCGGTACTCGGCGACGTCGCCGCGCGAGACCGGCGCGATCTGCAGGAAGGTTAGGCGCCCGCGTTCGGACGGATGGCGCTCGATGTAGCGGCCGAAGGCGCGGAAGCGCTCCGGCAGTCCCTTGGAGTAGTCAAGGCGGTCGACGCCGATGGCCAGCAGGCGGCCGCTCAGGCTTTCGCGCAGCGCGCGCACGGCCGGCTTGTTGACCGCGGCCGCCGACTGGCTGGCGATGCGGGTCGCGTCGATGCCGATCGGGATCGACGTCACCGCCACCCGGCCGCCGTCCGGCAGCACCACCGTGCCGTCGCCGTCGATGGTTGCGCGGCCGAAGATGCGCGCGTAGGTGCGGAAGCGGTCCGCGTCGCGCGAGGTCTGGAACCCGAGCAGGTCGTAGGCGTACAGCGATCCGAACAGCCGCGCATGCTCGGGCAGCGCCGAGACCAGGTCCGCCGACGGCATCGGCACGTGCAGGAAGAAGCCTATGCGGCAATCGATCCCGCGCTCGCGCAGCAGCGCCGCCAGCGGGATCAGGTGGTAGTCGTGGATCCAGACCGTGTCGTCCCTGCGCAGCAGCGGCGCCAGCCGGTCGGCGAACAGGGCGTTGACCCGGCGGTAGCCTTCGCGGGTCTCGCGCGCGTAGTCGACCAGGTCCAGGCGCGAATGCAGCAGCGGCCACAGGGTGCGGTTGGCGAAGCCGTTGTAGTAGTCGTCGTGATCGCGCCGGTCGAGGTCCATGGTGACGTAGCGCACGTCGCCCTCGGACTGCTCGTGCAGGCGGCCGCTGTCCTCGCGCACCGTCTTGCCGCTCCAGCCGAACCACAGGCCGCCGTGCGTCCTCAGCGCCGCCTCCAGCCCCACCGCGAGCCCGCCGGCACGGTCCTCGCCCGGCACGGCGACGCGGTTGGAAACGACGACCAGCCGGCTCACGAGGCCTCCATCCAGCTGCGCGACAGCCGCATCGCGGCGATGATCAGGCCGACGTGCGAATAGGTCTGCGGGAAGTTGCCCCAGGCCTCGCCGCCGTCGAATTCGAGGTCCTCCGACAGCAGCCCGAGGTGGTTGCGGCGCGCGAGCAGGCGCTCGAACATCGCCCGCGCCTCGTCGCCGCGGCCGGTCGCGGCCAGGGCGTCGATGTACCAGAAGGTGCAGATCGTGAAGCTGGTTTCGGGCGCGCCGAAATCGTCCGGCGCGACGTAGCGGAACAGCGCGTCGCCGCGGCGCAGGTCGCGGCCGATGGCGTCGACGGTGGCGACGTAGCGCGGATCGTCCGCGGACAGGAAGCCGATGTCGGTGAGCAGCAGCAGCGAGGCGTCGAGATAGTCGCTGTCGAAGGAGGCGCTGAAGTGGTTCGCCTCCGGCCGCCACGCGCGTTCGATGGTGGTGGCGTGGATGGCGTCGGCGCGCGCGCGCCAGTGCGCGGCGCGGTCGTCGAGCGCGAGCAGGCGCGCGATCTTCGCGAGGCGGTCGCAGGCGGCCCAGCACATCGCCGCGGTGTAGGTATGCACCTCGGCGCGGCCGCGGAATTCCCACAGGCCGGCGTCGGGCTGGTCGTACAGCGCCCAGGCGCGCTCGCCCAGCGGCTCCAGCCGCGCGAACGCGGCGGCGTCTCCCGGCTGCGACAGGCGCTGGTCGAAGAACAGCTGCGTCGAGGCCAGCACCACGCTGCCGTAGACGTCGTGCTGCTTCTGCACCCAGGCCAGGTTGCCGCGCCGCACCGGCCCCATGCCGCGGTAGCCGCGCAGGCTCGGCACTTCGGTTTCCTCCAGTTGCTCGGCGAAATCGATGCCGTACAGCGGCTGCAGGCTGCCGTCATGCGTGGCGATGTTGAAGATGTAGCGCAGGAACTCCTCCATGCTTTTCGTCGCGCCGAGCCGGTTGAGCGCGCGCACCACGAAGGCGGCGTCGCGCAGCCAGCAGTAGCGGTAGTCCCAGTTGCGCGGCGTGTCCGGCGCCTCGGGGATCGAGGTGGTCATCGCGGCGATGATCGCGCCGCTGTCCTCGTACTGGCACAGCTTGAGCGTGATCGCGCTGCGGATCACCGCCTCCTGCCAGTCCAGCGGCACCGACAGGTAGCGCACCCATTCGCGCCAGTAGGCCTCGGTGCGGCCCAGCGCCTCCTCGACGTAGCCGCCGATCGAGCGCAGCAGCGATTCGTCGGGCCCGAACACCAGGTGCGCGGTCTCGCCGAGCACGAACGGCGTGCCCTCGCGCACGAAGCGGATCGGCACGTCGGTGGTCAGGCGCAGGGTGAAGCCGGGCAGCAGCCAACGCATGTGGTTGCTGCCCCAGGTGGCGTCGGGCTGGCGCGCGCCCCAGTCGGCCAGCGGGCGGGCGCGGACGCGGATGCGCGGCGTGCCCGCCAGCGGCGTGATCCGGCGCACGATCGACACCGGCCGGTAGATGCGGCCGTTCTGCTTCCAGCGCGGCGCGAAATCGACGATCTCCACCGCGCCGCCGTGGCGGTCGTGCAGCACGGTGCGCAGGATCGCGGTGTTGGTGACGTAGTGCTGCTCGCTGCGCTCGAAGTCCTCCAGCTCGATCGCCAGGTCGCCGCCGTCGTGGTCGCCCGGCGACAGCAGCGCGCAGAACGCAGGATCGCCATCGAACGCGGGCAGGCAGCTCCAGACCACGCGCGCCTGCCGGTCGATCAGCGCGCCGAAGCTGCCGTTGCCGATCACGCCGAGGTCGAGCGTCTGCTGCATGTGTCTCTCCTGTTGCGTCGTGCGGGAATCACCGCTGTTGCTTCGAGCGTAGCGAAAAATCCGTGGCGCCATCGGCGTCGGGGCTATGCCCCGACACCCAGCCATGCATGCACCGACGCGATGTCCGCCAAGCGGTGGCGCGCGACCGTGTCCGCGCGATCGCCGACCAGCACGCTGTGGCCGCCGTGTGCGTTGACCACCTCGAAACCATGTTCGTCGGTCAGGTCGTCGCCGACGAAGACCGGCTGGCGGCCCTGGAACGGCGGTTCGCCGATGAACGCCTCGATCGCGACGCCCTTGTCGGCGCGCTGCGGGCGCAGTTCGACCACGTGGTCACCCGGCTGCAGGTGATAGCCGGGCAGGCGCGTGAGCGCCTGGATCGCGAACGCCTGCAGGTCGGCGGCGGCCTCGGGCATCGCGCGCCAGTGCAGCGCCATCGCCTCGCCCTTGTCTTCCAGCAACGCCTGCGGATAGCGCGTGAGCAGGGTTTTCGCCAGCATCTTCGTCGCCTGCAGCGCGACCGGCGGCGCGGCCGGTTCGGGCAGGTCCTCGCCGGCGCGGCGGCGCTGCAGGCCATGCATGCCGGCGGCGGCCAGGTGCAGCGGCGCGAACATGCGGTCGAGCATCTCGATCCGGCGCCCGCTGACCAGCGCCAGCGCGCCATCCATCGCGTCGGCGAGCGCGGCGAGGCGTTGCACGAGGCTTGCGGACACCTGCACCCGCTCGGGATGGTCCGCGAATTCCACCAGGGTGCCGTCGACGTCGAGGAACAGCGCCCAGCGATCGGACAACGGCGGTGGCGGCGGCAGGAGGGGGGCGCCGTCGACTGTCATGCGCCCATCATCGCCCGGATCACGACTACGCGCGATGAAGATGTCCTCAGCCGCGCATCAACGCGCGCCCGTCCTCCGCGTCGAAGGCATGCAGGTGCGCCGGCGACGCGCGCAGGTGCAGCCTGCCGCCCGGCACCGGCACGTCGCCCGGCGGCAGGCGCGCGACCAGCGCCTGCTCGCCGAGGCGCAGGTTGACGTAGACCTCGCTGCCGACCGGCTCGACGACATCGACGACGGCCGCGAACGCCTCCGCATCGCCCTCGTCCGCGCGTAGCAGGTGCTCCGGGCGCACGCCGACCTGCAGTTCGCGCCCGTGCCAGGCATCGTCGAGCCCCGCGTCGGCCGGCAGCGGCAGGCGCATGCCGTCGGCCAGCGCCAACGTCCAGCCGCCCGCGCGCTGCAGTCGCCCGCGCAGCACGTTCATCGCCGGACTGCCGAGGAAGGTGGCGACGAACAGGTTCGCCGGGCGCTCGTACAGCGCCATCGGCGTGTCGATCTGCTGGATCTCCCCGTCCTTCATCACCACGATGCGCTGGCCGAGCGTCATCGCCTCGATCTGGTCGTGGGTCACGTAGACCATGGTCGCGCCAATCCGCTGGTGCAGCCGCGCGATCTCCACGCGCATGCCGGCGCGCAGCTTGGCGTCGAGGTTGGACAGCGGTTCGTCGAGCAGGAACACCTGCGGTTGCCGCACCAGCGCCCGGCCGAGCGCGACGCGCTGGCGCTGGCCGCCGGACAGTTGCCCGGGCTTGCGCTGCAGCAGGCCGTCGAGCTCCAGCACCTTCGCCGCCTCGGCCACGCGCGCCGCGATGGCCGCCTTGTCCATGCCGCGCAGCTTCAGCGCGAACGCGAGGTTCTCGGCCACGCTCATGTGCGGGTACAGCGCGTAGCTCTGGAACACCATCGCGATGTCGCGGTCCCTGGGCGCGACGTCGTTGACCGTCCGTTCGCCGATGCGCAGCGTGCCCGACGAGATCGCCTCCAGCCCCGCGATCATCCGCAGCAGCGTGGTCTTGCCGCAGCCCGACGGCCCCACCAGCACCAGCAGTTCGCCGTCGCCGACCTCGAAGCTGGCGCCGGCCACGCCGACGTGGCCGTTCGGATACACCTTGCGCAGGTTGTCGAGCTGCACGCGCGCCATCGTTCCTCCCGCTCGGATGCCGGTCGTCCGGCGGGCGCGACGCCGCGCGACCCCGCGCACGAATACGAATGCACAGGGTCCGCAGCCCGGCGCGCTCCGCATACACTGGCCCGGACGATTGCGGTATTCTGGCATGTAATCGTTTTCATACCACCGCTGCCGTGCCGCGGCGCAGGAACAGGTCGCCAATGTCTCGCTCGTCCGACAGGGATTTCACGTTTCCGCAGGGCTTCCTCTGGGGGGCCGCCACCGCCGCCCACCAGATCGAGGGTTCGCCGCTGGCCGACGGCGCCGGCCCCAGCATCTGGACCCGCTTCGCGCACACGCCGGGCATGACCCTCAACGGCGATACCGGCGACGTCGCCTGCGACCACTACCGGCGCTGGAAGGACGACGTGAAGCTGATGCGCGAGCTGGGCCTGAAGGCCTACCGCTTCAGCACCTCGTGGTCGCGGATCCTGCCCGAGGGCACCGGTCGCGTGAACCGGGCCGGCCTCGACTTCTATTCGCGCCTGGTCGACGAACTGCTGGCCAACGACATCGAGCCGCTGCTCACCCTCTACCACTGGGACCTGCCGGCCGCGCTCGACGACCGCGGCGGCTGGCTCAACCGCGACTGCGCCGACTGGTTCGCCGAATACGGCCGCGTGCTCTACCGCGCGCTCGACGGCCGGGTGAAGAAGTGGGTCACGCTCAACGAGCCCTGGGTGGTCACCGACGGCGGCTACCTGCACGGCGCCCTCGCCCCCGGACATCGCAGCAAATACGAAGCGCCGATCGCCTCGCACAACCTGATGCGCGCGCACGGCGCGGCGGTGCAGGCCTACCGCGCCGAAGGCGCGCACGAGATCGGCCTCGTCGTGAACATCGAACCCAAGTACCCGGCCACGGACTCCGCCGAGGACGCGGCCGCCACCCGCCGCGCGCACGCCTACATGAACGAGCAGTACCTGCATCCCGCCCTGCTCGGCCGCTACCCGCCCGAGCTGAAGGAGATCTTCGGCGACGCCTGGCCCGATTTCCCGGTGGACGACTTCGACCTGATCGTGCAGCCGCTCGACTTCGTCGGCATCAACTACTACACCCGCAGCGTCACCACCGCCAACGACAGCTGGCCGCTCAAGGCCGGCGGCGTGCGCCAGCCACTGGGCACCTATACCGAAACCGGCTGGGAGGTATTCCCGCAGGGACTGACCGACCTGCTGCTCTGGTTCAAGCAGACCTACGGCGACCTGCCGGTCTACGTCACCGAGAACGGCGCGGCGTTCTTCGACCCCGCGCAGGCCGAGGACGGCCGCGTGCGCGACCCGCTGCGGATCGATTACATCCGAAAGCACCTGCGCGCGATCCACGACGCCATCGAGGCCGGAGTCGACGTGCGCGGCTACATGGCCTGGTCGCTGCTCGACAACCTGGAGTGGTCGCTGGGCTATTCCAAACGGTTCGGTATCATCCACGTCAACTACGAAACCCAGGCGCGCACCCCGAAGGACAGCGCCCGCTGGTACTCTGGCATCATTGCCAGCCACGGACGTACATTGTCCGATCCCCTTCCCTACTGAGAGCAGACGCCGGCGTCCATGCACGATTCCCTACTGCTGTTCGGCGCCACCGGCGACCTTGCCCAACGCTACCTGTTCCCCTCGCTGCTGCACCTGCTGCGCGACCGGCTGCTGCCGGAATCCTTCCGGGTGATCGCGATCGGCCGCACCGAGCACGACGACGACGGCTTCCGCGCCTGGCTGCGCGGGCGCATCGGCAACGGCGACTCGCGCAACGACGGCGCCCTCGACAGCCTGCTCGGGCGCATCCACTACCACGCGCTCGACCTCAACGACACCGCGGGCATGGCCGCGACCCTGTCGCGCTACGCCGACCGCCCCGCGGTCAGCTACCTGTCGACGCCGCCGAACCTGTTCGAATCCGCCTGCAACGGGCTCAAGGCCGCCGGCCTGCTGGAGCCGCCGTCGCGGCTGGTGCTGGAGAAGCCGATCGGCCACGACCTGCCCTCGGCGCGCGAGATCGACGCCACGCTCAAGTCGGCGCTGGATGAATCGCGAATCTTCCGCATCGACCACTACCTGGGCAAGGCGCCGGTGCAGAACCTGCTCGCGCTGCGCTTCGGCAATACCCTGCTCGAGGCGGTGTGGCAGCACCGCTGGATCGAGTCGGTCGACATCATCGTCGCCGAAACCGCCGGCGTGGACGGCCGCGAGGGCTACTACGCCGACTACGGCGCGCTGCGCGACATGGTGCAGAACCACATGCTGCAGTTGCTGGCGCTGATCGCGATGGAGCCGCCGGCCGTGCTCGACGCCGACAGCATCCGCGACGAGAAGCGCAAGGTGCTGCGCGCGCTGCGCCCGATGACCGCCGCCGACGCCGCCACCGACAGCGTGCGCGGCCGCTACGGGCCGGGCGTGGTGGAAGGCGCGGCGGCGAAAGGTTTTAAGGCTGACAGCGCTGTCGAAACCTTCGTCGGCCTGCGCGCCTGGATCGACAACTGGCGCTGGGCCGGCGTGCCGTTCCGGCTGGTGACGGGCAAGCGCATGCCGTCGCGCACGACCGAGGTGCTGATCAACTTCAAGCCGGTCACGCACTGGGTGTTCGACCGCCCCGACCAGCAGCACGCGCACCCCAATAGCCTGCGCATGCGCCTGCAGCCGGAGGAGACCATCGAGCTCGGCCTGATGGGCAGCCTCGCCGCGCCGGAATGGGGCGCGACCGAACTGCTGCCGATGTCGCTGGACCTGTCGATGCTGCCGCCCAAGCGCCGCATCGCCTACGAGCGGCTGATGATCGACGCGCTCAAGGGCGACCAGACCCTGTTCGTGCGCGACGACGAGGTTGAGGCCGCCTGGCGCTGGATCGACAGCGTCAGCGCCGCCTGGCAGCAGGCCGGTACGCCGGTGCAGGAATACCCCGCCGGCTCGTGGGGGCCGGCCGCCGCCCCGCCGTTACAGCCGCGCACCCTCGGCGGCAAGGGTGGGCGCGGCGGATGAGCGGCGAATCGCGCGTCCTGCTGGCCGACATCGGCGGCACCAACGCCCGCTTCGCGCTGGCCGACCCGGCGTCGAACACGCCGCTGCTCGGCGACAGCGTGCAGGCCTTCGCGGTGGCCGACTTCCCCTCGCTGGCGGAGGCCGCGCGCCACTACCTGCACGAGACCGGCGAGCAGGAGACCGGCATCCGCCACGGCGTGTTCGCCGTCGCCGGCCGCGTCGACGGCGACGAGGCGCGCATCACCAACCATCCCTGGGTGATCTCGCGGCCGCGCACGCAGGCCCAACTCGGCTTCGAGCGCGTCACCCTGATCAACGATTTCGCCGCGCAGGCGATGGCCATCCCGCTGCTGCAGCCCGGCGACATCGCGCAGATTGGCGGCGTGCCCTGGATCCGCGAGGAATCGCCACGGCACCGCACCTACGCCATCCTCGGGCCCGGCACCGGGCTCGGCGTCGGCGCCCTGGTCATCCGCGACGGCCGCCAGTACCCACTGGAAACCGAGGGCGGCCACGTCAGCTTCCCACCCGGCACGCCGGAGGAACTGGCGATCCTCGACCGCCTGTCCGCGCAGTTCGGGCGCGTCTCCAACGAACGCCTGATCTGCGGCCCGGGCCTGGTCAACATCCATCGCGCGCTGAGCGAACTCGCCGGCGAGGATCCCGGCCCGCTGCAGCCGGCCGACATCACCGCGCGCGCCCAGGCCGGCGATCCGCGCTGCATGCGCGCGGTCGATGTGTTCTGCGCGGTGTTCGGCGCGATCTCCGGCGATCTCGTGCTCACCCTCGGCGCCTGGGACGGCGTGTTCCTGACCGGCGGCCTGGTGCCGAAGATGCTCGACGCCCTGCAGCATTCGGGTTTCCGCCAGCGCTTCGAGCACAAGGGCCGCTTCTCGCCGACGATGGCGCGGGTGCCCTCGCTCGCCGTGCTGCATCCGCACGCCGGCCTGCTCGGCACCGCTGCGATCGCGCGCCAGGAAGCGCTGGAGGCGCGGCCGGCGTGACCAGCCACGACACCCGCCCCGAATCCGCCCACCCGGCCTTCCGCCCGCGGGTGCGCATGCACAGCTACGAGTCGCAGATGCAGTGGACCTGGGGCGCGGCGGTTGCGATCTCCTCGGTGCTGGCGCGCGACCTGCAGCACAAGCCGCGCGCGCGCCTGCTGCTGTCGGGCGGCAGCACGCCGGCGCCGGTGTACGCCGCGCTGTCGAAGGCGCCGCTGGATTGGGACCGCGTCGACATCGCCCTGGTCGACGAGCGCTGGCTGCTGCCGGACGATCCCGACAGCAACTCGCGGCTGGTGCGCGAGTCGCTGCTGCAGAACAACGCCATCAAAGCGCGCTTCGAGAACATCACCCGCCCCGGCCGCAGCATCGAGGAGGCGGTGAACACCGCCAACCTGCACGCGCAGGCGCCGCCCGGCGTGGTCGTGCTGGGCATGGGCGAGGACGGCCACACCGCCTCGCTGTTCCCGCGCATGCAGGGCCTCGACGCCGCGCTGGAGTCGCGCGCGGCCTACGTCTCCGCCGACGCCACCGGCTGCCCCGGCGCCGGCAAGTTCCTGCGTCGCATCAGCCTGACGCCGGCCGGGCTCGCGCCCGCGCACACGCGCCTGCTGCTGATCCGCGGCGAAAG
The DNA here is from genome assembly GCA_023423855.1 of Pseudomonadota bacterium. GTDB lineage: Bacteria > Pseudomonadota > Gammaproteobacteria > Xanthomonadales > Xanthomonadaceae > Luteimonas. The sequence continues at coordinate 9,824 of JAFAEU010000198.1, forward strand.
CAAGCGCAAGCTGCTCGACCGCGTGCTCGACGGCAACGACCCGCACGAATACCCCGCGCGGATCGCCTTCCTGACGCCCGGCGCGACGCTGGACATCCACTGGTGTCCATGACCGCGCGGTCGCGACGCCCCAGACACGCCTCATCGCCAGAACGCCAATGAGCCTGCACCCGATCCTCCACGACGTCACCGAGCGCATCCGTCGCCGCAGCCGCGCCTCGCGCGCCGCCTACCTCGCCGGCATCGACGCGATGCACCAGGCCGGCCCGAACCGCACGCGGCTGAGCTGCGGCAATCTCGCCCACGCCTTCGCCGCCTGCGGCCCGACCGACAAGTCGCGCCTGCGCGGCGACGCCACGCCCAACCTCGGCATCGTCACCGCCTACAACGACATGCTCTCGGCGCACCAGCCCTACGAGACCTACCCGGCGCTGATCCGCGAGCACGCGCGCAGCCTCGGCGCCACCGCCCAGGTCGCCGGCGGCGTGCCGGCGATGTGCGACGGCGTCACCCAGGGCCGCGCCGGCATGGAGCTGTCGCTGTTCTCGCGCGACGCGATCGCGCAGGCCACCGCGGTGTCGCTGTCGCACGACATGTTCGACAGCGCCGTGTACCTGGGCATCTGCGACAAGATCGTGCCCGGCCTGCTGATCGGCGCGCTGGCCTTCGGCCACCTGCCGGCGGTGTTCGTGCCCGCCGGGCCGATGACGCCCGGCATCCCCAACAAGAAGAAGGCCGAGGTGCGCGAGCGCTACGCCGCCGGCGAGGCCACGCGCGAGGAACTGCTGGAGGCCGAGGCGTCCTCCTACCACGCGCCCGGCACCTGCACCTTCTACGGCACCGCCAACTCCAACCAGGTGCTGCTGGAGGCAATGGGCGTACAGCTGCCCGGCTCGTTCGCCAATCCCGGCACGTCGCTGCGCGACGCCCTGACCCGCGCCGCGACCGAACGCGCGCTGCGCATCAGCGCGCTCGGCGGCGACTACCGCCCGCTCGGCCGCATCATCGACGAGCGTGCGATCGTCAACGCGATCGTCGCGCTGATGGCCACCGGCGGCTCGACCAACCACACCATCCACTGGATCGCGGTCGCGCGCGCGGCCGGCATCTCGCTGACCTGGGACGACATGGACGCGCTGTCGCAGGTGGTGCCCCTGCTCGCCCGCGTGTATCCCAACGGCGAGGCCGACGTGAACCGCTTCCACGCCGCCGGCGGCATCGGCTTCGTGTTCCGCGAACTGCTCGACGCCGGGCTGATGCATCCCGACCCCGAAACCGTCCTGCCCGGCGGCATGCGCGCCTGGTGCGACGAACCGACGCTCGCCGACGGCGCGCTGGCGTTCACGCCCACGGTGGCGACCAGCGGCGACGAGGCCGTGGTGCGCCCCGCGTCCGCGCCGTTCGAAGCGCAGGGCGGCCTGCGCCTGCTGCGCGGCAACCTCGGCCGTTCGCTGATCAAGCTGTCGGCGGTCAAGCCCGAGTTCCGCACGATCGAGGCGCCCGCGGTGGTGGTCGACGATCCGCGCGCGCTGAACAAGCTGCACGCCGCCGGCCTGCTGCCCGAGCATTTCGTCGCCGTCGTGCGCTACCAGGGCCCGAAGGCGAACGGCATGCCGGAACTGCATTCGCTGGCACCGCTGCTGGGCATGCTGCAGAACCAGGGACGGCGCGTGGCCCTGGTCACCGACGGCCGGCTTTCGGGCGCGTCGGGCAAGATCCCCGCGGCGATCCACCTGACCCCGGAAGCCGCGCGCGGCGGCCCGATCGGCAAGCTGCGCGAGGGCGACACCGTCCGCCTCGACGGCGAGGCCGGCACGCTCGAAGCCCTGGTCGACGCCGGCGAATGGGCCGAGCGCGACTGCGCCCCGAACACCTCGCACTGCGCCTGGGACATCGGCCGCAACCTGTTCGCCTTCAACCGCGCGATGGTCTCGCCTGCCGACCAGGGGGCGCTGTCGATCTCCTGCGGCCCGCCCGCGCGCGACGGCGGACAGTGGGACTACGATGCCGAGTACGAGCTGGGCGATGATCCGCACGCTGCGGCCGAGGCGCCGCATGAGGCGAAGGATGCCTGATGCTTTCGGCCGGGCGTTGTCATCCCGAGCGCAGCGAGGGATCTTGCATCCGGTCGCCGGGAACAAGATCCCTCGCTGCGCGCGGGATGACAGCCG
>JAFAEU010000255.1 GCA_023423855.1 Pseudomonadota bacterium
GCCAGCGTGGTGTACATCTTGCCGGTGGAGCAGTCGGTGCCGACGGTCAGCAGCCGGCGCCCGGTGCGCCTGAGCCCGTTGCCGACCGGCGTGGCTGGCGGATTGCGCGCGTCGAACAGGTGGCGGCCGTTGCGGCGGGCGGCCTCGACGATCTGCGGATGCGAGCCCAGCCGCTCGTGCAGGCCGGACGCGACGTTCATGCCGGCCTCCAGCGCCGCGACGATGTCCGCCACCGAGTCCGGCCCCAGCCGGCCGCCGGCATTGGCCACGCCGACGATCATGGTGTTGGCGCCAGCGGCGCGGGCCTGGGCGAAGTCCATGTCCGGCACGTCCACGCTGGTCCTGCATTCGGGGCCGCGGAACTGGCCCACGCACCACTCCGGCCGGAACTGCACCAGTCCGCGCGCGGTCTTGGCGGCGAGATCGTCCGGCGCGTTGCCCAGGTACAGCAGAAACGGCGGTGGCCAGTGCGAAGCGTCTGCAGCGGCGTCGGAAGTGCTGGGCATGTCGGGTGCGTCCTGTCGCCCGCGGCGGGGTCGTGGGGAGGGTTCCATCTTCTGGCGCGGCGGGTTCGTCCGCCATTGAAAAGATGCCCGCCACGCATAACCCCGGGTTATGGCATCGGCCGACACTAGCCAGAAGGTGTTAGCGCGATGCCGGACGCAGGCGCTGGCCCGCGATGGCAAACTGCAGCCATGGGTTCCCCCGTGATCCTCGTCGCCGACGACCATCCGCTGTTCCGCGCCGCCGTGCTGCACGCGTTGCGCGCGGCGATGCCGCAGGCCGACGTGGTCGAGACCGCCAGCGCGCCGGCGCTGGGACAGGCGCTGCTCGCGCATCCGCAGGCCGACCTGGTGCTGCTCGACCTGATGATGCCCGGCGCGCGCGGCTTCTCGGTGCTGCTGCACGTGCGCGGCGAGCATCCGCAGGTGCCGGTGGTGGTGATCTCGTCGAACGACCATCCGCGCGTGATCCGTCGCGCGCAGCAGTTCGGCGCCGCGGGCTTCATCCCGAAATCGGCGCCGGCCGAGGCGATCGGCGAAGCGGTCGCGGCAGTGCTCGACGGCGGCAGCTGGTTCCCGCCGATGGCCGCCGAGCGCTCCGAGGCCGACGCCGAACTGGCGGCGAAGCTGGCGCAGCTCACGCCGCAGCAGTTCCGCGTGCTGCTGTGCCTGGCCGATGGGTTGCTCAACAAGCAGATCGCGCACGAGCTGGGGCTGGCGGAGAACACGGTGAAGGTGCACGTCACCGCGATCCTGAAGAAGCTCGACTGCTACAGCCGCACGCAGGCGGCGGTGCTGGTGAAGGGACTGGAGCCGGAAAGCAGCGCCTGAGCGGCGTGCGACGACAATGATCCTGTCATCCCGGGCGCAGCGAGGGACCTGCGCCTGCAGCTCGTGCACATTCAACGCGCAAGAGCAGATCCCTCACTGCGTTCGGGATGACATCCCGTGGGATGCCGTTACCGATGCCGCAGCAGCATCTGGCTCATCAGCGCGCGCAGCGCCGGCGCGCGCACCGGCTTGGCGAGGAAGCCCCAGCCGCGTTCGGCGGCCTCGGCGCGCAGGGCCTCCTCGCGCTCGGCGGTGACCAGGATCACCGGCGGTTCCTGCCGCCAGCGCGCGCACAGTTCGCCGTACAGCGTCGGCCCGTCGATCTCGCCCATGCGTACGTCGAGCAGTACGATCTGCGGCGTGCGCCCCGGCGCGGCGCCCGCCAGCGCGCCCTGCGGGCCGCCGGCGAACGGCACCACGCAATCCCAGCGCTGCAGCAGCGTGCGCGTGGCCTCGCACACGCGCGGGTCGTCGTCGATGCACCAGACCGCGCAGCCGTGCAGCGGGCTGTCGTCCTGCGGTCCCGCGTCCGCGGGCGGCGCCGGCATCGCGGGCACCGCGTCAGCATCGGCGAGCGGCACCACGACGCGGAACACGCTGCCCTGCCCGGGCTGCGAGCGCAGGCCGATGCGGTGGCCGAGCAGCCGACCGATGCGCTCGACGATCGCCAGCCCCAGCCCGGCGCCGCGATCGTCGCCGTGACCGTCGTCGAGGCGGCGGAACTCCTCGAAGATCTCGCGCTGCAGGCGCTCGGGGATGCCCGGTCCCTGGTCGTGGACCTCGATGCGCACGTGATCGCCGTCGCGGCGGCAGCCGAGCACGATGCGCCCGCGGCGCGTGTAGCGCACCGCGTTCGACAGGAAGTTCTGCACGATGCGGCGCAGCAGCGCCTCATCGCTGCGCACCGCCAGGCGCGTGGGTACGTAGGCCAGGTCCAGCCCGCGCGATGCGGCGAGGATGCCGAACTCGCGCGCCAGCGCGTCGAGCAGCGGGTCCAGCGCGAACGGGCGGATGTCCACCAGCAGCGTGCCGGCCTCCAGCCGCGAGATGTCGAGCAGGCTGGTCAGCACCGCGTCCTGCGCGTTCAGCGCGGCCTCGACGTGGTCGGCGACCTCGCGCCGGTCATCCGCGGGCAGGCGCGAACGCAGCGCCGACAGGAACATCCGCGCCGCGTTGAGTGGCTGCAGCAGGTCGTGCACGGCGGCGGCGACAAAGCGTGTCTTGTAGCGGTTGGCCTGTTCGGCCTCGCGCCGCGCCTGGTCGAGGTCGGCGGTGCGCTCGGCGATGCGCTGCTCCAGCGCGTCGGCCAGCGAGCGTAGTTCGCGCGCGGTGTTCTTGTAGCCGGTGATGTCGGCGTAGCTGGTGACGAAGCCGCCGTCGGGCAGGGGCGTGCCGCGGATCTCGAGCACGGTGCCGTCCTGCTTCTCGCTCTCGCGCGCATGCGGCTTGCCGCCGCGCAGGTGGTCGAGCCGGCGCTGGATCGCATCCTCCACCGGGCCCGGGCCGAGCAGGCCGCGTTCGGCATTGAAACGGAAGACATCCTCGATCGGGCGGCCGACGTGGATGAAGCCGGGCGGGAAACGGAACAGCTCGAGGTAGCGCCGGTTCCACGCCACCAGCCGCAGTTCGGCGTCGATGATCACCACGCCCTGCGGCAGGTGTTCGAGCTGGCGGCTGAGGCCGCCGTCGGCGAGCTGCGCGGCCTCGATCACGCCGTCGCGGGCGGTGCGCAGTTCGTGCGCGTGCTGCTGCACCAGCGCCTCGAGTTCGGCGCGGTTGCGCTGGCGCAGCGCCGCGATGCGCCGGCGCTGCTGCACGAACAGCGCCAGCAGCACCAGTGCCAGCCACAGCAGCGCGGCGGCGATCGCGGCCTGGCGCGCGGCCGGGGCCATCGGCGCGGAGACATCGCGCAGCAGGTGCAGGATCCAGTCCTGCTCGCGCGGCAGCGGCGCACGGATCCACAGCCAGTCGCCGTCGCGCGCCGGCGTGAGCGGGCGGACCAGGGCGGTGTCGCCGTCCGGTGCGCGCGGACGCTGCACCGACATCGGACGCAGCGGCTGCGTGCCGTACTGGCGGGTCGCCTCCAGTTCCCGCAGCGCGTCCTGGCCCAGCGGCTGCAGGGTGCGGTAGCGCCAGTCGTCCTGGCTGGCGAGGAAGACCACGCCGTGGCGGTCGCTGACCAGCACGGTGCCGTCCACGCGCAGCCATTCGCGCTCCAGCGCGGACAGCTGGATCTTGATCACGACCACGCCGAGCGGTTCGCCGTCGTCGCCGCGGATCAGCTCCGAGAGGAAATAGCCGGGGACGCCGGTGGTGACGCCGATGCCGTAGAAGCGGCCCTGTCCTTCCGCGAGCGCCTGCCGCACGTAGGGGCGGAAGCCGTAATGCTCGCCGACGTTGCTGCCCGGCTCGCGCCAGTTGCTGGCCGCGACCGCGGTGCCGCGGGCGTCGATGAGCGTGAGCGTGGAGGCCTGCGCGGTGCGGTTGGCTTCCTCCAGCCGCAGGTTCAGGCGCTGGCGCGCGGCGTCGTCGACCGGGCCGGAGACGGCCGCGCGCAGTTCCGGGTCCAGCGCCAGCACCTGCGGCAGCGCGCGGTAGCGGTCGACCAGTTGCTCCAGCGCGCGCGCGTGCAGCGCGAGCTGTTGCCGCGACTGCTGCGCCTGCCGCGCCAGCTCGCGGCGCTCGCCCCAGCCGTGGCCCAGGGTCGCGAACAGCACGGTGCCGCCCACGGCGAGGAGCAGGGCGGGCAACCATCTTCGCAGGCGCCATTCGCGTCGCATGGACGCGAGTGTAGTGGAGCGACTTCGCGGAACCTCCAGAAATCGTCATTTCGAGCGTAGGGAGAAATTCAGGCGCCTGAAGGGCAGGATTTCTCACTGCGTTCGAAATGACAGATCAGGGAATCGCGGAGGTTCCCTCCAGGCGCGATGGCTTCCGGCGCCGAGTCCGGAAGCCGCCTAGTACCAATGCGTTATCGGCACCGCGGATGCACGCGGGTACAAAGGGGCCCGCGTTCCGGACCGGATTCCCAGCAAGATGCACGCCATCCCGCAGCACGACGCCGCCCCCCCGGTGCGCCTGCCCCTGTACCGCCAGCTCTACGTGCAGGTGCTGCTGGCGATCGTGCTCGGCGCGCTGCTGGGTCATTTCCAGCCGGCGCTGGCCGAGCAGTTCAAGCCGCTGGGCGACGGCTTCATCAAGCTGGTGAAGATGATCATCGCGCCGGTGATCTTCCTGACCATCGTCACCGGCATCGCCGGCATGACCCAGCTGCGCACGGTCGGACGCGTCTTCGCCAAGGCGATGGTCTATTTCCTGTTCTTCTCGACGCTGGCGCTGGTCGTGGGCATGCTTGTCGCGCACGCGGTGCAGCCGGGCGCGGGCATGAACATCGACCCGGCCTCGCTCGACAGTGCCGCGGTCGAGGGCTACGTGCAGAAGTCGCACGAGATGAGCCTGGTCGGCTTCCTGCTCGACGTCATCCCGAACACGCTGGTCGGCGCCTTCGTCGACGGCAATATCCTGCAGGTGCTGTTCGTGGCGGTGCTGTTCGGCCTGGCGCTGGCGCTGACCGGCGAGCGCGGCCGGCCGGTGCAGGCCTTCCTCGAGGCGCTGACCGCGCCGGTGTTCCGGCTGGTGCACATCCTGATGAAGGCGGCGCCGATCGGCGCATTCGGCGCGATTGCCTTCACCATCGGCCGCTATGGCGTGGAATCTCTGGCCAACCTGGCTTGGCTCATCGGTACCTTCTACGTCACTTCGCTGCTGTTCGTGCTGGTGATCCTGGGCGCGGTGTCGCGGCTGTGCGGCTTCTCCATCTTCAGGTTGATCCGCTACCTGCGCGCGGAGCTGCTGCTGGTGCTGGGCACCTCGTCGTCGGAATCGGCGCTGCCCTCGCTGATGGAGAAGATGGAGCAGGCCGGCTGCCAGAAATCGGTGGTCGGGCTGGTGGTGCCCACCGGCTATTCGTTCAACCTCGACGGCACCAACATCTACATGACCCTGGCCGCGTTGTTCATCGCTCAGGCGACCAACACCGAGCTCACGCTGTGGCAGCAGGTCACGCTGCTGCTGGTGGCGATGCTCAGCTCCAAGGGCGCGGCCGGCGTGACCGGCGCCGGCTTCATCACGCTGGCGGCGACGCTGTCGGTGGTGCCGACGGTGCCGGTCGCGGGCATGGCGCTGATCCTCGGCGTCGACCGCTTCATGAGCGAGTGCCGCTCGATCACCAATTTCATCGGCAACGCGGTGGCCACGGTGGTGGTTGCGCGCTGGGAGAACGCGCTCGACCGCGACGCGCTCGAGAGCGCGCTGTCCGGACCGCCGCGCCCGATCGCCGCGGCACCGGATCCGGCCGCGGGGCCGGGCGATCCGAGGTCGCTGGACACCGACTGACAACGATACGAACCACGCTTTCGAGGGAGGAGCCAGACATGCACAAGCCACACCGTTCCGCGGCGACCCGGGGCACCATCGCCGTCGCCCTGCTGGCGGCGGCCATCCAGACCGCGCTGGCGCAGACGCCGCAGCCCGAGCCCGCGCAGGCGCCGCCCGAGGCCGTGCCTGCGACGCCGACCGACGATGCCGCGACCACGCTCGACAACGTCATCGTGGTTGGCAGCCACATCCGCGGTGCGCCGACCACCGACGCGCTGCCGGTGGTGGTGTTCGACGCCGAACAGATCGACGCCGCGGGCGCGGTCTCGGGCGACGAACTGCTGCGCGACATCCCGCAGATGGGCGACGTGCTGTTCGACGCCTCCAACAACCCGCAGACCAGCAACGCCGCGCGCGGCGACGTCAATTCGGTGAACCTGCGCTCGCTCGGCGTCGGCAACACCCTGGTGCTGCTCAACGGCCGCCGGCTGGTGCAGCACCCGACCAGCCAGGGCACCTCCGACACCGGCACGGTGCCGGTGCAGAGCTTCAACTCCAACTCGATCCCGGTGGCGGGGCTCGACCGCGTCGAGGTGCTGCTCGACGGCGCCGCGGCGATCTATGGCGCCGACGCGGTCGCGGGCGTGGTCAACACCGTGCTGCAGAATGATTTCGACGGACTGAGCGTCAGCACGCGCTTCGGCACCGCCGAGGGCACCGGCATGGACGAGTTCGAGGCCAGCGTGTTCACCGGCTGGAACTTCGACCGCGGAAACGTCTCGCTGTTCGCGAACTACGTCAACCGCTCCTCGTTGATGGCCGAGGACCAGGACTTCACCCGCTCCGACGACCTGCGCCCCCTGTTCGAGGACTATCCCGACTTCGCCGGCCTGGCCGCGCTCGACGGCCGTTCCTCGCACGCGCCCTGGGCGCGCACGAGCCTGGGCTCGCGGCCGGTGGTCCGCTCCAACGGCGTGGCCGTGACCAATGCCGCCGGCGCGTTCCATGTGAAGCCGGACACGGGCTTCGGCGCCTGCGCGGTCGACTACGGCGACGGCCTGTGCCTGGGTACCGGCAACACCAACTACAACACTACCCACCGCGACCTGCGCTACGACACCCGCCACGGCACCACGGTGCGTCCCTCGGTGGAGCGCGTGAACCTGCACCTGAGCGGCCACTTCGAGCTGACCGACGGCGTCGAGTTCTTCGGCGAGGCCGGCTACTACGAGGCGACCAGCCACGCGACGCAGCCGCCGGTGGTCAACCTCAACAGCCTGTGGATCCCGGCCAGCAACTACTGGAACCCGTTCGGCCCGGTGACCTTCGCCGACGGCACGGCCAATCCCAACCGCCTGCCCGGCCTGACCGGCGTGCCCGACGAAGGCCTGCCGGTGCTGCTGAGCAATTACCGCTACGTCGACGTCGGCTTCCAGGACGTCGAGGTGAAGAACTACCAGGCGCGTTTCCTCGCTGGCCTGCGCGGCCAGTGGAAGGGCTTCGACTGGGAAACCGCGCTGGTCTATTCCGAGGCCGAGGCCGAGGACCATTCGACCAACGTCGACATGACCGCGCTGCAGCGGCAGCTGGCGCTGTCCAACCCCGACGCCTACAACCCCTTCAGCGGCGGCTGCGCCGCCACCACCAGCTGGGGCGACTGCTCGCCCAGTTCGCAGGCGGCGATCGACGCGATCACCATGGATCTCGTGCGCACCTCGCGCACCACGCTGACCATGGCCGACTTCCGCATGAACCGCGGCGACCTGTTCTCGCTGCCCGCGGGCGACGTCGGCATGGCCTTCGGCGTCGAGGCGCGGCGCGAGACGCAGAAGGACGACCGCGATGCCAACCTCGACGGCACCCACACTTTCACCGACATGGTCACCGGCGAGACCAACCTGAGCAACGTCGCCGCGGTCAGCCCCAACCCGGACACCTCCGGCTCGCGCACGGTCGGCTCGGCCTTCATCGAGTTCGCGCTGCCGCTGGTGTCGCCGGAGATGGGTGTGCCGCTGGTGCGCAGCCTCGACGTGCAGCTGGCCGGCCGCTACGAGCACTACTCCGACTTCGGCTCGGTGGCCAAGCCCAAGATCGCGCTGGCCTGGGACGTGGTCGACGGCGTGCGCCTGCGCGGCTCCTACTCCGAAGGCTTCCGCGCGCCCAACCTCGAGCAGACCCACGCCACGCAGTACGCGCGTCTGGCCGGCGGCGTGGACTACGTGCGCTGCGAGGCGCAGCTGCGCACCGGCGCGATCGACTCGATGGGCGCCTGCGCGCAGAACATGTCGGGCGCGTCGCTGCTGGTCGCCGGCAACCCCGACCTGGAGCCCGAGGAGAGCACCAACGTGTCCTACGGCCTGGTGTTCCAGCCGGCCTTCCTGCCCGAGTCCGCCGGCACGTTCACCCTGACCGTCGACCGCTGGCGCATCGAGCAGGAGCAGATCGTCGGCCTGCTCGGCGCGCAGACCGCGCTGATCGTCGACTACCTCGACCGCGTCCAGGGC
>JAFAEU010000173.1 GCA_023423855.1 Pseudomonadota bacterium
CGGCTCGATCGGCACCTCGGCGCTCGACGTCATCGCCCGCCACCCCAACGCGCTGCGCGCCGGCGTGCTCGCCGCGGGCGGCAACGTCGAGGCGCTGCTGGCGCTGTGCGCGACGCACCAGCCCGACCACGCGGTGATCGGCGACGTCGCCTGCCTGCCGCGCCTGCAGTCGGGCCTGCGCAGCGCCGGGCTCGCCACCCAGGCGCATGCCGGGCCGGAGGCGCTTTGCGCGCTGGTCGCGGGCGAGGCCTGCGATACCGTGGTCGCGGCCATCGTCGGCGCGGCCGGGCTCGATTCCACCCTGGCGGCCGCGCGCGCCGGCAAGCGGCTGCTGCTGGCGAACAAGGAATCGCTGGTGCTGGCCGGCGAACTGCTGATCCGCGCCGCGCGCGAGGCCGGCGCCACGATCGTGCCGATCGACAGCGAGCACAACGCGATCTTCCAGTGCCTGCACGGGCGCGAGGCCGGCAGCGACGTGCGCCGCATCACCCTGACCGCCTCCGGCGGCCCCTTCCGCGGCCGCAGTCGCGCGCAGCTGGCGGACGTGACCCCGGCCGAAGCCGTCGCCCACCCGAAATGGTCGATGGGGCCGAAGATCTCGGTCGATTCGGCGACCTTGATGAACAAGGGCCTGGAGCTGATCGAGGCCCATCACCTGTTCGGCCTGCCGGATGCGCGCCTGGACGTGCTGGTGCACCCGCAGAGCCTGGTGCACTCGCTGGTCGAGTTCGTCGACGGCTCCACCCTGGCCCAGCTCGGCCTGCCGGACATGCGCACTGCGCTGGCGGTGGGGCTGGGCTGGCCGCAGCGGATCCCCTCGGGGGTCGGCGCGCTGGACCTCGCCGCCCACGGCCGGCTCGATTTCGAGCCGCCGGACCTCGACACCTTCCCCTGCCTGCGCCTGGCCCGCGAGGCCCTGCGCGCCGGCGGCACCGCGCCGGCGATGCTGAACGCGGCCAACGAAACCGCGGTTTCAGCCTTTCTTCAGGGCCGGATCGGTTTCCTGTCCATCGCCGCGCTGGTGGAAGACACCCTCGCGGCGCTCCAGGTCGAACCGGCGCAGTCGCTGGCGGTGCTCGGCGAGGCCGATGCCCGCGCCCGGCGCCACGCAGAACACGCCATCATCACGGGTGCCCTCCAGTGAGCCGCTGCCATGACTGAGTTCCTCGGCTCCGCCTGGTGGCTGATCGTCAGCCTCGGCATCCTCGTCACCATCCACGAGTTCGGCCATTTCTGGGTCGCGCGCCGCTGCGGGGTGCGGGTGCTGCGCTTTTCGATCGGTTTCGGCGGCGCGCTGTGGAAGCGCTTGGCCCGGGACGGGACCGAGTACCGCATCGCCGCGATCCCGCTCGGCGGCTACGTGAAGATGCTCGACGAGCGCGAGGCCGACGTGCCCGCCGCCGAGCTGCCGCAGGCCTTCAACCGCCAGAACGTGTGGAAGCGCATCGCCATCGTCGCCGCCGGCCCGGGTGCGAACCTGCTGCTGTGCTTCGCGCTGCTGTGGGCGATGTTCGTGATCGGCCGCCCGGACTACGCCCCGGCGCTCGGGTCGACCACGGGCATCGCCGCCGATTCCGGCCTGCGCACGGGCGACGAGGTGCTGGCGGTCGGCGAGCGCGCGACGCCGACCTGGATGGAGCTGCAGATGGCGCTGCTGCCGGCCGCGCTCGACCGCGCCGACGTGCCCCTGCGGGTAGCCGATGCACAGGGCCACGAGCGCCGGCTGGACCTGCGCCTGTCGGCCCTGCCGGAAGACTTCGACCAGCGCCAGGTCATCCGCAGCATCGGCCTGGTGCCCCGCCACTTCACGATTCCCGCGGACGTCGGCCGGGTCGTGCCCGACGGCGCGGCCTGGGGCACGCTGGCCGAGGGCGACCGGATCACCGCGATCGACGGCCGCCGGGTCGAGCGCTTCGAGGACATCGGCCCGCTGGTGCAGGCTCTGGGCGAGCGCGGCGGCGACGCCATGGTCGAGGTCACCCGCGACGGCGACCGGCTCGCCTTCCCGCTGCAGCCGCGCGCGATCACCGACGCGCAGGGCCAGCGGCGCTGGGTGCTGGGCATCGAGGCCCCGCGCAGCCTCGAACTGCCGCCCAAGGACGCCCTGCAGCGCTACGGCCCGGTCGCGGCGGTCCCGGCCGCGGCCCGCGAGGTCGGCCACCTCACCGGCCAGCTCGTCGGCATGATCCAGCGCGCCTTCGCCGGCCGGCTGGCGCTGGAGAACACCGTCGCCGGCCCGCTGACCATCGCCCGCGCCACCAATGCCTACGCCAGCCAGGGCGTGGCCTGGTACCTGACCATCCTCGCCCTGCTGTCGCTGAGCATCGCCATCCTCAACCTGCTGCCGATCCCGCTCTTGGACGGGGGACACCTGTTGTATTACCTTATCGAGTTGGTCAAAGGCAGTCCGTTAAGCGAACGTGCGATGGCCGCCGGGCAGTATGTGGGCCTGGTGCTGTTGGCTAGCTTGATGGGCCTGGCGTTCTACAACGACATCCTGCAGCTGGTGCGCTGATGCCCTGCCCTCCGACCGCCACTGCGCCAGCAGTGGAGCTCTTCCCCAATCCGGATCGATCGATGACGCGTACCCCTGCCCGCCGCCTGCTCGCACTCGCCCTCGCGACCGCCATCGCACCCGCCTGGGCGCAGCAGGTCGATCCGCAGGCCGCGTTCGCGGTGCCGCAACCCGCCGCCGCGCCGCAGATCGTCCCGGGCGCGGGCAGCTTCACCGTCAGCGACATCCGCGTCGACGGCCTGCAGCGCATCGGCGCCGGCACGGTGTTCACCTACCTGCCGATCGAGCGCGGCGACACCATCAACCAGTCCCGCATCGGCGAGGCGGTGCGCGCGCTGTACCGCACCGGCTTCTTCGAGGACATCCAGGTCGGCCGCCAGGGCGACATCCTCGTGGTCACGGTCCGCGAGCGCCCGGCGATCAACAAGCTGACGCTGACCGGCAACAAGGACATCAAGACCGAGGACCTGACCAAGGGCCTGGCCGACATCGGCCTGTCCGAGGGCGAGACCTTCGACCGCCTCGCGCTAGACCGCGTGACCCAGGAACTGACCCGCCAGTACAACAACCGCGGCAAGTACAACGTCCAGATCAATCCCACCGTCTCGCCGCTCGACCGCAACCGCGTCGACGTCACCATCGACGTCAAGGAAGGCAAGGCGGCCAAGATCCGCCACATCAACCTGATCGGCAACGAGACCTTCGAGCAGGAAGACCTGATCGACAGCTGGGAATCGGGCGAGAGCAACTGGCTCAGCTGGTACCGCCGCGACGACCAGTACTCGAAGGAGAAGCTCTCGGGCGATCTGGAAAAGCTGCACAACTACTACCTCGACCGCGGCTACGTCGACTTCAGCATCGACAGCACCCAGGTCTCGATCAGCCCCGACAAGCGCGACATGTACCTGTCCGCCGGCATGACCGAGGGCGAGGTCTACAAGATCTCGTCGGTCGAGGTCACCGGCGACACGGTGCTGCCGAAGGAGGACGTCGAGCGGCTGGTGCTGGTGCGGGAAGGCCAGGTGTTCTCGCGCGCGCTGCTCGAGGTGACATCGGACGCGATCACCGCGACGCTGGGCAACATCGGCTACGCCTTCGCCCAGGTCAACCCGATCCCGGAGGTGAACCGCGAGGATCGCACCGTCGGGATCAAGCTGCAGGTCGTGCCCGGGCCGCGCGTGAACGTGCGCCGGATCGTGTTCAGGGGCAATACCCGCACCTCCGACGAGGTGATGCGCCGCGAGATGCGCCAGTTCGAGGGCGCGTGGTACTCGCAGGCCGCGGTCGACCGCTCCAAGGTGCGCCTGCAACGGCTGGGCTACTTCGAGTCGGGCAGCGTCAACGTCGAGACCCAGCCGGTGCCGGGCAGCAACGACGAGGTCGACGTCGTCTTCAGCGTGACCGAGACCACCTCGGGCAGCTTCGTGTTCGGCCTCGGCTACTCGCAGCTGGCCGGCCTGACCACTTCGGTCCAGCTGTCGCAGAACAACTTCCTCGGCAGCGGCAACCGAGTGTCGGTCGAGGCGCAGCGCAACGTCTACCTGCAGCGCTATTCGTTCTCGTTCCTGAACCCCTACTTCACCGACGAGGGCCTGTCGCTCGGCTACAACCTGTGGTGGCGCGAGTTCGACAATTCCGAATTCAACACCGCGCAGTACTCCTCCACCAACGCCGCGATGCAGGTGATCCTCGGCCTGCCGATCACCGAGTCGGACACGGTCTCGGCGATGTTCGGCATCGACCGCAACCAGATCTTCGCCTGGCGCGGCTCGTCGCCGGAATCGATCGTCGACTATATCGATGCGATCGGCTCGCGCACCTTCCACGCCTGGCGCTCGGAGTTCGCGTGGGCGCGCGACTCGCGCAACGACTACCTGCAGCCCACGCGCGGCACCCTGCAGCGCGTGTCGCTGGAAACCACCCTGCCCGGCTCGACCGTCGAGTACTACAAGGTCAACTACGAGTTCTCCAAGTACTGGCCGATCAAC
>JAFAEU010000421.1 GCA_023423855.1 Pseudomonadota bacterium
GCCCTGCTGCGCGACCAGAACCTCGACCTGCTGGCCCGCCACCAGCGCATCCGCGACGTGCTGCTGCCCGCCTGGCGGCAGGTCGCGCTGGCCGATGCCGCCCGCAGCGGCGGCGCACGCGCCGCGCAGGCCACCGACGCCTACGCCGCGATCGAATCGGAAGTCGCCGCGATGGCCGGTACACTCGACCCCCAACACGCACCGCATCCAGCACGGGAGTAGCCGCATGAGCCAGGACACCACCGACAGCAGCGCCCTCGTTCCCGCGTCCGCCGTGATCGACGAACCGACGCTCAAGGCGCTCGGGCTGGTCGAGGCCGACCGCGGTGCGATCGCCGAGATCGGCAAGTCGCTGCAGGACATCGCCCCCGGCAACCTGCACGTGTTCGGCCGCGACGCCGCCAGCAAGACCGCGGCCTTCTCCAGCCAGTTGCTCGACCAGGTCCGCAACCGCGACCTCGACGCCGCCGGCGACAAGCTCGGCGAAGTGGTGCGCATCGCGCGCTCGCTGAACCTCGACAGCTTCGCCGGCAAGTCGAAGCTGCCGGTGATCGGCGGTCTGATCGACAGGCTGCGCGCGTCGAAGGGCGAGCTGGTGCAGAAGTTCAGCGACACCAACCAGCAGATCGAGCAGCTGATGCAGGACGTCGCCCGGCAGCAGGGTACGCAGACCCAGCGCGTCGGCGAATTCGACCGCATGTACGACATCGTGCTCGACGAGCGCCGCGCGCTCGGCCTGCACGTCGCCGCCGGCAAGGTGCGGCTGGCCGAACTCGCGGCCGAACAGCAGTCGCTGGCCGGGCTGGAGGATCCGGACTCGCGCAACCGCCGCGCCGAGATCGAGAACGCCATTCGCCTGCTCGACAAGCGCGTCGGCGACCTGACCGTGATGCAGCACGCGGCCGACCAGTCGCTGCCGATGATCCGCATCATCCAGGCCAATGCGATCCAGCTGATCGAGAAGTTCAACGCGGTGCGCAACATCACCATCCCGTCGTGGAAGCGCCAGTTCGCGATCCAGCTCTCGCTCGACGAGCAGAAAAACGCGGTCGAGCTGTCGAACGCCATCGACGACGCCACCAACGAGATCATGCGCAAGAACGCCGACCTGATGCGCCAGACCTCGGTCGAGACCGCCAAGGCCAACCAGCGCGCCGTGATCGACGTCGCCACCCTGCGCCACGTCCACGAGCAGCTGATCCAGACCGTCGAAGAGGTCCGCAACATCCACCGCGACGGCATGCAGCAGCGCCGGCAGGCCGAGGTCGAACTGGCGCAACTGCGCGAGGACGTGCAGAAGCGGCTGTCGGCGCCGGATCCGGCGTAGGGCGGGTCTTGATCCGCCATCGCGCGAATGAAGCGCCCGCATGCCCGGGCGAAACCGCTCGATCCGTGCGTGTGGAGGTGGCGGGTTGAAACCCGCCCTATGGGCGTGAGCGTCCCCGTGCCAGCCACCAGCCCAGCCAGGCCTGGGCGGGGATCGAGGCGAGGAGTCCGAGCGTGAACCAGCGCGGGAAGTCATCCCGCATCGTGATCGCGACATACATCGCCGCGACCAGATAGATCGCGAACAGCGCCCACGCATGCGCGGCCTTGGCGATCGCCGCGGTCTTCACCATCAGCCAGGCGCCGACGACGCCGGCCACGAACACCCAGGACAGGTCGACGGCCAGGCGCAGCGTGCCGCCGGGCGGGAGGCCGAAGACGTGGCTGGAGAGCCACGAACCGGCGAGGTTGACCGCGGGAATCGCGGCGATCGCCAGCGCCAGCGCCAGCAAGCTGCGCAGGAAGACGACCAGACGCGGGGTTGTCGTCGGCACGTTCCGGTTCCAGTCGTCCAGTGTGTGCTGCAGCATGAACGAAAAACCTGCGCCCATCCCGGCCTGTGCCGCACGTCATCAGGTTCTGCGGGAACCCGCCGGCCTTGCCGGGGAATGCTTGCTGTCATCCCGAGCGCAGCGAGGGATCTCGCCTTTGAGGCCAGCGACTGTGGAGGCCAGATCCCTCGCTGCGCCCGGGATGACAGCCTGTAGGGCTCGTGTCGCAGCCCTAGTCGGTCTCGTGCCGCCAGTTGACCGAGCCGCGGCTCTCCAGCGTGCTCGATTCGATTTCCACGTCGAAGCCCTTGCGCAGCAGGTACTTCAGCGTCAGCACCTGGCCGGTGCCGAGCAGGGAGACGCCGAAGCCGACGTAGAGTTTCGGCGAGAGCTGCTTGCCGATGCCGAGCACGCTGCCGCCGAGCGCGCGCGATTCCATCACGCCGGCGTCGTCGAGGCCGATCTTCGAGCCGAGTTGCCCGGCGAGCATGCTGCCGCCGGCGGTGAGCGCGGCCGAGGCGGCGTCGAGCTGGCGACCCTCGGTGCTGGACAGGTTCGACAGCGGCCGGCCGAGCGCGAGGTAGGACAGCGCCTGCGAATCGTCGGTCGCGGGATCGGTCCAGACGCTGGCCTGCGGCGCCGAGGCGCGGCCGGTGACGCTGATGCCGGCGGTGATGTCCTGCGCCTCGATCCTGCGTTCGGCGCGGATGTCGAGCAGCGGGTCGGAGACCGGTCCGTTGAAGGTGAGCCTGCCGCGCGTGACCTGCAGCTTCTGTCCGTAGGCGCTGTAGCGGCCACCGACTTCCAGCGTGCCGCTGCCGGTCATCTCACGGCCGGGCTGCGCGCGCACGCGCATGCTGCCGCCGAGGCTGCCGTCGAGGCCGAAGCCGCGCAGCTTCACGTCCTCGCCCATCGCCAGGGTCAGGTCCAGCGCCAGCGGCGAGGCGCCGGTGTCCTCGGGATCCTCGGGATCGAGCACGACCACGTCGGGCGATGCCGACACGCCCTGGTCCAGGCGTTCGAGGTCGATCATCGCGCTCGGCACCGTCACCGTGCCGGTGACGGTGAGCGGCTGGCGCGCGGCGTAGCGCACCTCGATGTCCGGGTTGGCGATGACCCGCAGGTCGCGGGTGTCGGAGGCCAGCACGTTGTCGCCGGTCAGGTGCAGGATCAGCGGCGCGCCGGCGTCCTGCCAGTTCAGGCCGCCGTCGACGTTCAGCGCGCCTTCGCCGGACTGCACGCTGCCGGCGATGCGCGCGCTGCCGTCGGGCTGCGCCTGCAGGCGCACGTCGCCCTGCTCGAGCACGATGCCGAGCGAGGGCAGCTCGGTGCTGAACTCGCTCAGCCGCGCCTGCCCGCCGAGCGAGGGTTGTGCGCGGGTGCCGCCGAGCGCGATGTTGGCCGCGAGCCGGCCAGTGGGTTCGACGATGTCGCGCGAGAACAGCTCCAGCCAGGTCAGCTCGTCGGTGTCCGCGTCGATCTCGCCGTCGAGCGGCGAGGTCGCGTCCCAGCCGGTCGCGACGCGTGCGCGCACGTGGCCGTCCTCGTTGAAGATCGTCGCCAGAGTCGCCTCGATGCGCGCCGGGTTGAAATCGGCGTCGAGCTGCAGATCGCGGTAGCTGATGATGTCGCGGCGCGAGCGCTCGCTGTTGCGCAGGCCACCGTCGGCCGAGCGCAGGCTCACGTTCCCCTGCCAGGCCTTGCCAGCGGGGCGCAGCTGGCCGTCGAGATCGATTGCGCCGCGCAGCAGCCACGGACGACCGCCGTCGCGCTCGGGCAGCCAGGGCGTGGCCAGCGACAACGGCAGCTGCTGCCCGTCGAATGCCACGCCGCGCCGCGGCCAGTCGGCTTCCGCGCACAGCGCGCCGCCGTCGGACGCGGCGAAGCAACTGCGCGACAGCGTCCAGTTGCTCCCGTTCTGCGCGTAGCGCGCCGGCGACTGCAGGCGCCAGGCCGCGCCCTTCGACGGCGCCAGCTGCAGCGACGACACTTCGCCGCTCCAGTTCACGCCGCGCTTGAGCGCCGTGCCCTGCAGCGCGACTGAACCCATCGCTTCGCTGCGGGCCTGCGCGTCGAACTGCAGGTTCTCGACCGCGCCGCGCGCCTCGACGCGGACCTGGTCGAGCGCGATGCCGGCCTCGATGCCGCTGCCGTCGAGCACCAGCGTGCCGCTGTCGCGCGACCACGGCAGGCGCCCCTGCGCGCGCAGCGACGCGGCGGCATAG
>JAFAEU010000452.1 GCA_023423855.1 Pseudomonadota bacterium
CGCCACCACGGCGCACCACGCTGCACATCGCGCCGGGCCGCTTCGTCGACGCGCCGAAGGTGCGGTACCGCGGCATCTTCATCAACGACGAGGATCCCGCGCTCGGCGGCTGGATGCGCGAGACCTACGGCGGCGCCGACCATCGCTTCTACGAGCGCGTGTACCAGCTGATCCTGCGCCACAAGGCCAACTATCTGTGGCCCGCGATGTGGCAGCCGCGCGCGTTCTACGAGGACGATCCGCGCAACGCCGAGGTGGCCGACGACTACGGCGTGGTCATCGCCACCACGCATCACGAGCCGATGATGCGTGCCCACGACGAATGGACCCGGATCGGCAAGGGCCCCTGGGACTACAACCGCAACGCGAAGGCGCTGCGGGAGTTCTGGCGGGGCGGGATCGAGCGACTGCAGGGGCGCGAGGCGGTGGTGACGCTCGGGATGCGCGGCGACGGTGACGAAGCCATGAGCGAGGACACCGCGACCTCCCTGCTCGAGAAGATCGTCGCCGACCAGCGCGAGATCATCGCCGGTGTCACCGGAAAGCCTGCCGAAGACACGCCGCAGGTCTGGGCGCTGTACAAGGAAGTGCAGGACTACTACGACAAGGGCATGCGCGTGCCAGACGACGTGACCCTGCTCTTCGCCGACGACAACTGGGGCAACATCCGTCGCCTGCCCACGCCGGGCGAGACGCGCGCGGGCGGCTACGGCGTCTACTACCACTTCGACTACGTCGGCGGCCCACGCAACTACAAGTGGCTCAACACCACCCAGGTCGAGCGCGCCTGGGAGCAGATACGGCTGGCCTGGGCCCACGGCGTGGAGCGGCTGTGGATCGTCAACGTCGGCGACATCAAGCCGATGGAGCTGCCGATCAGCGCCTTCCTCGACCAGGCCTGGGATCCGGATGCGGCCGACCTCGCGTGGATCACGCGCTATCCGGCGGCGTGGGCCGCGGAACAGTTCGGCGGCACGCACGCGCAGGCCATCGGCGAGATCCTGTCGCGCTACACGCAGTACAATGCGCGGCGCAAGCCGGAGCTGATCTCGGCCGATACCTGGAGCCTGCTGCGCGACGGCGAGGCCGATCGCGTCGTCGCCGACTGGGACGCGCTGGAGGCGCGCACGCTGGCGCTTGCCAAGCGTCTGCCGGCCAGCCATCGCGATGCGTACTATCAGCTGGTCGAATACCCGGTGTTGGCCAGCGCCAACCTCAGCCGCATGTACGTGGCCGTGGCGCGCAACCGGCTCTACGCCGCGCAGGGTCGCGCCTCGGCGAACTTCTGGGCGGACGAAGCGAAGCGGCTGTTCGAGCGCGACGCGGAACTGCAGCGCGTGTACGAACGCGAGATCGCCGGCGGCAAGTGGATCCACATGATGTCGCAGGTGCGGATCGGCTACACGCACTGGCAGCAGCCCGAGCGCAACGTGCTGCCGGCGCTGTCCTACGTCGACGTGCCGGCGCGCGGCGTCACCGGCGTTGCGGTCGAGGACGACGCGCGGGCCTGGCCGCAGCGGGCGCAGTCGCCGCGGTTGCCGACGCTCGATCCGGTCGGCGCGCCGACGCGCGAGGTGGTGGTGTACAACCGCGGCGCGGACAAGCTCGGCTTCAGCGCGAAGTCTTCGCAGCCGTGGCTGAAGGTTTCGCCTGCGCAGGGCGAAGTCGAAGACGCGCTGGCGCTGACGCTCGCCGTCGACTGGGCGAAGCTGCCAGAAGGCGAGCACGAGGCAGTCGTCTCCATCCTCGGCGCCGACCGCACCGAGGTCTACGTGCAGGTGCCGGTGCGCAAGCCACCCGCGCACCACGGCGCGCGCGGCTTCGTCGAGGGCGACGGCGTGGTCGCGATCGAGGCGGCGCACCATGCGCGCGCGGTCGCGCCGGCCGGCGGTGAATGGCAGGTGGTCCCCAACCTCGGGCGCACGCTGTCGGGCGTGACGGCGTGGCCGGCCACCGGCGAACCGCTGGTGCCGGGCGGCGACGGCGCGCGGCTGGAATATCCGCTGGTGATGGACGACGACGGCGAGGTCGAGGTGCGCGTGGTGCTGTCGCCGACGCTCGACATCCGCAACCGTGGCGGCCTGCGCTACGCGGTCTCGATCGGCGAAGAGGCGCCGCAGGTCGTGAACATGCGCCTCGACCCGACCCCGGGCGACCGCGACTTCCGCGCCTGGGAGCACGCGGTGATCGACAGCGTGCACGTCGCGACCTCGCGCCACCGCGTCGCGGCGGGCGCGAACACGCTGAAGCTGTGGCTGGTCGATCCGGGGCTGGTGTTCCAGCGGATCGAGGTCGCGAGCGACCCGCGCCCGCGCGGTACGCTCGGACCGGTGGAAAGCGCGCGTCGGTGAGCCAGCCAAGCGCCACCATCAGCACCGTCGTTCCCGCGAAGGCGGGAACCCAGTGTCTTTGGATCGCTTGCGATCAAGGCAAGGACCGCCAGGACGCTGGATTCCCGCCTTCGCGGGAATGACGGAAAAGGAATCGATCGCGGTGCGCGACGCGCGCCCATCCTGTCTACACAACCGAATCCCACCATGAACGCAGCGTCCCAGCCCCTCACCCTCCACGAAGACCGCCTGTTCCCGTCCGACCCGACGCAGCGCGCGATCGCGCGCCGCCTGTACGCGCAGGTCGCTTCGCTGCCGATCGTCAGCCCGCACGGCCATACCGATCCGTCGTGGTGGGCCGACGACGCACCGTTCGCGAACGCCACCGAACTGCTGCTGGTCCCGGACCACTACCTGTTCCGCATGCTCTACAGCCAGGGCATCGGGCTCGACGCGCTCGGCATCCCGCGCGCGGACGGCTCGCGCACCGAGGTCGACCCGCGCGCGGCCTGGCGCCTGTTCGCACGGAATTTCCACCTGTTCCGCGGCACGCCCTCGTCGATGTGGCTCAACCATGTCTTCCATCAGGTGTTCGGCCTGCGCGTGCGTCTCGACGACGGCAGCGCCGACCTCTACTACGACACCATCACCGAGGCGCTGCAGACCGCCGCCTTCCGCCCGCGCGCGCTGTTCGAGCGCTTCAACATCGAGGTCATCGCCACCACCGAGTCGCCGCTCGATCCCCTCGCCCACCACCAGGCGATCCGCGACAGCGGCTGGGGCGGACGCGTCATCACCGCCTATCGCCCCGATCCCGTCGTCGATCCCGAACACGAACAGTTCCCCTCGGCACTGCAGCGCTTCGGCGAACTCACCGGCGAAAACGTCCACGACTGGGACGGCTACCTGCGCGCGCACCGCCAGCGCCGCGCCTTCTTCGCCGCGATGGGCGCGACCTCGACCGACCACGGCCACCCCAGCTGCACCACCGCCGACCTGCCGCCGGCGCAGGCGCGCACGCTGTTCGCGAAGATCGTCGCCGGGCGGTTCACGCCTGCCGAGGCGGAGCTGTTCCGCGGCCAGGTGCTGACCGAGATGGCGGCGATGAGCCTCGACGACGGCCTGGTGATGCAGATCCACCCCGGCTGCTTCCGCAACCACAACCGCGGCCTGTTCGAACGTTACGGACGCGACAAGGGGGCCGACATCCCGCTGGTCACCGAATACGTGCACGCGCTCAAGCCGCTGCTCGACCGCTTCGGCAACGAACCGGCGTTCCGGCTGATCCTGTTCACCCTCGACGAAAGCACCTACGCCCGCGAACTCGCCCCGCTGGCCGGCCACTGGCCCTGCCTGTTCCTGGGCCCGGCGTGGTGGTTCCACGACGCGCCCGAGGGCATGTGGCGCTTCCGCGAGCAGACGCTGGGCACGGCAGGCTTCTACAACACCGTCGGCTTCAACGACGATACCCGCGCCTTCCTCTCGATCCCCGCGCGCCACGACGTCGCGCGCCGCATCGACTGCGCGGTACTTGCGAAGCTTGCGGCCGAGCACCGCATCGACGAGGACGAAGCCGCCGAGGTCGCGACCGACCTCGCCTGGCGCCTGCCGAAGGAAGCCTACCGCCTGTGACCCCGCCCCCTGTCCCTCCTGTAGGAGCGGCTTCAGCCGCGACCGCCGTTGCGAAGCTGCGGCGAATGGCACGCACTCCGGTTCACGTGGACGGGTCGCGGCTGAAGCCGCTACTACAAGGGCTGGTTTTGCTGTTCGCCTTCGTCGCGGTGGCCGATGCCGCCCCGCCCCGCGAACGCATCCGCCTCGACACCGGCTGGCGCTTCCACCACGGCGATCCGCCGGGCATCGATGGCCGGCTCGACTACGACGTGCGTCCGGACATCGCGCAGAGCGCCGACGGCAAGGTCGCCGACGCGCGCCCCGACGAAGCGGTGCGCATCGCCGCCGACCGCCCCGTGCTCAAGCCCTGGATCCTGCCGACCGCCAACCGCTT